>CAYXLV010000028.1:0-12109 GCA_964465995.1 uncultured Coxiellaceae bacterium
ATAGTGTTTGCAAGAGTGGCTCAATTCCTCGCCCAGAAGCAGCTGCAATCGCCACTGGCTCACCAAAACCACACTGAAAAAAATCCGCCGTCGCAACCGCGGCATCATCTCGATCGACTTTATTGACGACTAAAGTGACTTTGGTATGGCACACTCGCAATTGCTCGACAATCAATTGATCCGCTGTGGTTAACCCATCACGCGCATCCACCATAAATATAATTCTGTCGGATTCAGCGATCGCTTGATGCACTTGCGATTCAGTGAGTTGTGCCATATCTGGATCATCGGTTTCCGCAATACCACCAGTATCAATCACTAAATAAGGCCGATCACCGACAACTCCTTCACCGTATTGACGATCGCGTGTCACGCCCGGCATATCAACGACTAGCGCATCACGAGTTTTGGTTAGGTAATTAAATAAAGTCGATTTTCCCACATTGGGGCGACCGACAATGGTAATGACAGGTAACATGGGCATGAGCGTATCAAAAGCGTAAAGCTTGTCAAGCAACTTAATTCATCGATCGTGTTTGCTTATTAATAAAGGTAGGTTCATCGGGATCAGCATGTGGCGGCTGCTGAGAAAACAAACTACTTTGTGACAGCAACGTAGATACCGGTGGCATTGAAGCAACCGCTGTTTTCTCAACCAGTGCTTTCTGAAAAAAGTCATAAAACAACTGGTCCATTAATTTAGCGAGCTCATGCGAGGGTATTTGTGGATTTTGTGGATCCAACTCAATCTCAATACTCGTATGCTTATCTAAACTCCATTGACTCACCTCGGAGTCACCGCCAAGGTGAGTTGGCTGCCCAAATTGATCTTTTAATAAAGTGGCTTTCACTGAGTATGTGAGCGGCGCCAGTTCTGCAATGACTTTATTAGCTGGCTTTTCAACCACGGCGCGCCGCATTGAGTTATGTTCTGCACTAGTAACAGTAACAATCGCAGCAATACTTTGTTGATCATTAGTGGCTTCAATTTTCCATGCACCCTGACTATGCGCCAATAGATGGCTAAACTCGTACCGCGTTGTTCCGGGATCACTTAAAACACTAGCCGCCACATCAAAGGCACTATTATTGCCGAATATTTTCTTTAAATTTTTGCGCGCATGAATTTCTAGATCTTGGATACTAACAACTTGCTCTAATGATTTTTCCAACTGCAGCTGGAATGGTATTTTTTTTGCATTATCTGGTGATTGTTTGTCCGATTGGCTTTTCTCATAAAATAATTTTTTGGGGCGCATCGGCTGAAACAAAATGACTGGTGAACTTTGATCCTGCTCCCTGAAAGAGATACACGCCACCTTTTCCAAAATTCTTGCGCGCGGCGTGGTTGTCGTTGCTTTAGATGGCTCACCCTCATGAAACAGGAGCTTTGAGGGCGTGTAAATTAAAGCCGAGGAATAGCCTTCTTTAATCCGCTGCTTGGTCGGTGTACTAGCGACCACTCCAATAGTGTCAACATGATCATAGCGTAAGTTATCGATAAAGTTCTTGCCTTGAGAATTCGGTTTGGCAAGTGGTGTTCCGCACGCCGATGGGCTCTTGGGGTTACATGCAACACATGATTCATCAAGCTTCTTTTGCTTTGGGCTTTGACGTAAGTTATAGGGTGATTTGATCTCTCTTTGGCTCTCCGATACAGATTCACCACTTTCTAGCTTTATTTTTTTGAGTTCTTTCATACTTTTATAGCTTTATTTTGTTAATTTTCACCTGATATAGGTATTTAAAAACCCATAGCCAAGTCGCCGCTTAATGCGACTAAAAAGTTATATCCGTATGAATTTAGAAGAATTATAGAGCGAACAGTCGCTCTAAATAACATAGAAAGGTCTTTTAAATCACTTTTATACCTTTAAATGGTGAAAGGAGTGTACTGCTAAGTACAATACATATCAAGTGTAATAGATAAGGTATTAACTAACAGGTTATTTTTTGCAGGGCTTAAGCGGTATAGGGTGTATAATCAACAAGTTACACCCCTTGCCAGATCAATAGAATGGAGTATTACTCAGTAGAATGAGGCGTTGCCGCTAACTGACCAATCGGCTGAGCTAGCTTCATCGTAAGAAATGGGTCATTAACACCCACCGCAGCAAAACCGGTTTTGGCTTGGCGGTAAGCACTCTTAGCCGCCTCAGCATTACCCAAGGCAGCATAAATATCACCCTTAACACTTTCAATCATCGGCTTAAAGGACTGATCATCAACTGTGTTCAGCAGGTCTAATGCAGCCTGCGCTTGCCCTTGAGCCAGCAAAACGCGTGCGGCACGCAAGCGTGCAATTTGACGAAAACTGGCAACCTTGCCATGACTCACCACCCACTTAAGTTGCTGCACTGCTTCTTTCAGCTTGTTTGCTTCTACCGCTTGGCGAGCCGAAAAGAAAGCAGCCAAACTCGCGTATGGCGTACCTGGGTATTGTTTAATTAAATCTGTTGCGTAACTTTGCGCTGCTTGCAGCTCTTTTTGACCAGCGGCTTGTGCCATTTGCTGATAAACAGCCGATGCTTTTTCAGCGGTTTCTATGCGATGCTCACGCCAGTAACGCCAACCAAAACCTAAAGCCAAACCTACGATAATAGCGATAGCTAAGGTTTTGCCATAATCCTTCCACCACTGTTTAATCATATCAATCTGTTCTTGATCGGTTTGCGATACTGCCATGTTACTTTCCCCTTGTTAGTCAACGTTCACACTAGGTGGTGATTGCTTCCGTTATGGTTGTTTCCAAAAAATGTTTGAGTTCATCAAATGTGAGTTGTTGCTGCTGATGGTCTTCACGTAAATCTTTGATGGATACTTTATTCGTCACCAACTCATCATCACCAATAATTAATGCCCAACGTGCTTCGCTTTTATCCGCGCGTTTAAACTGGCTTTTGAAACTGCCGCCCGATAGGTTAGTGACCACGCGCAACCACGGTAATGCGTGGCGCAATTGCTCGGCAAACACCAAGCCTTTTTTGATGGCGGCATCGCCCATTAAGACAAAGCAAACATGTGGTTGATAACGGCATTGATGCACTTGCTGCAATAACAAAACCGTGCGCTCTAAACCCAAAGCAAAACCAACGGCGGGCGTCGGCTTACCACCAATTTGCTCCACCAAGGTATCGTAACGACCGCCGGCGCAAATAGTGCCTTGCGCACCCAGCATATCCGTTACCCATTCATAAACTGTTAAACCATAGTAATCTAAGCCGCGCACAAGGGTTGGGTTTAACACATAAGGCACTTCTGCGGCATCCAATAATTCACATAAGCCTTTAAAATGTTGTTGCGACGCGTCGTCTAAATAATCCAACATTTTAGGCGCCGATTCGATCACCACGCGCATAGCAGGATTTTTGCTGTCTAAAATTCGCAGTGGATTGGTAGTCAATCGCCGCTGACTGTCCTCATCCAATTGATCGCTGTGTTTTGCAAAGTAGCTGACTAAGGCATCACGATAACGCTGACGACATGCCGCCGTTCCTAAGGTATTAATTTGCAGTTCGATATGCTTGCTCAAACCTAGCTTGCGCCAAAGCCGATGAATCATTAACAGCTGTTCAACATCAACATCCGGCCCAGCCATCCCAAAAGCTTCTGCACCAAATTGATGAAATTGCCGATAGCGACCTTTTTGCGGGCGCTCATGTCGAAACATTGGTCCCATATACCACAAGCGCAAGGCTTTTTGGTTATAGAGCAAGTCTTGCTCTTGCACAATAGCGCGCACACAGCCGGCCGTGCCTTCAGGACGCAAAGTGATGCTATCGCCATCACGATCCTCAAAGGTGTACATTTCTTTTTCAACGATATCGGTGACTTCACCGATGGTGCGACTAAATAAGGCGGTTTGTTCAACAATAGGTAGGCGGATTTCTTGATATCCATAGCGGCCAGTCAGGGTTCGGCAAGCATCTTCAACCATCTGCCAGTAAGGAGTTGCCTCAGGCAGAATATCATTCATACCGCGTATGGCTTGCACCGGTGTTACTTTGCTCAAGATTTATCCCCACCGCGCGTGGCTTTCACACGACTTTTGGTGGGAGGCGCAGCAGCAGCATTGGTCGCTGCATCGAGTGAAATGGTTTGACTGCCGTTACCTAGCGGTAACTGTGGCTGGTTCGTGGAGTAATCGTGCCGCTTTTGCTGTTGCCACCACATCACCACCAATAACACCAAAATAATACCGACACACAAACTACCCCATCGCAAAAATGAGCGCTTGGCCGGTGGTTGTTCTTGATAAGTAATGACTGAGCCAGAGTTTTGGAGACGTTCGTAGAATTCGGGTTCTTGTGGTAAATCCATTTGATCCAGTGCCATTAAGACACCTTCTTCGGCGATATCCACTAAACGAGCGTAGGTGCGTAAATGTCCGCGTAAATAAATTTGAGCTGAAAAGTGAGTGTAGTGGTCGTTTTCGATATCTTTAATTTTTTGCAAACTTAAACGCATGCGGGCAGCGATATCGGCTTGGGTCTGCCCTTTGGCTTCACGCGCTCGGCGTAATAATTGTCCAGGTGTAATATCTTGGAGGTTATCCAGCGCGTTATCTTGGTCTACATGCTCAGTCATAAATACTTCCTATCGCCGTCATGGCTAAAAAAATTAAGGTCAGATTATAGCGTAATTCAACTTCTCGATGCCAGCGCTCACTCGGCCACAATCGGAATCAAACGGCCTGTCTTTTTCCAACGTAAATGCCGACCGGTACGATCTTGGATTTGCCCGGCCAATTGCCCACAAGCCGCATCAATATCATCGCCACGCGTGCGTCGAATATACGTACTAATACCTGCGTCCACTAATGCTTTTTGAAAACGTAAAATCACTGCTTCATCGGATGTTTCGTAATTGGTTTTGGGAAATGGATTAAAGGGAATTAAATTCATTTTTGCCGGTATATTTTTTAGTAACTGAATTAATTGCTTCGCATGCTCCAGTTTATCATTCACATCTTTTAACATGACATATTCAAACGTCACTTGACGTTTAGAACCGGCAGGAAAATAACGTTTACAAACCGCCATTAATTCTTTCAATGGATATTTTTTATTTAACGGTACCAGTTGGTTGCGCAATGCATCATTAGGTGCATGTAAAGACACTGCTAATGCGACCTCACTATCTTCACGCAACTTTAACATCGCCGGCACGACACCCGAGGTGCTAACCGTCACTCGATATTTTGATAAGCCATAAGCATAATCACTGGTCATTAACGTTAACGCATTTAAAACCGGTTGATAATTTAATAATGGCTCACCCATGCCCATCATCACGACATTGGTGACAATTTTATTTTTATCAGGAAACAAAGGTTTTAAACGCTGCTCAGCAATCCACAATTGTCCAATAATTTCAGATAATTTTAAGTTGCGATTAAAACCTTCTTTACCCGTAGAACAAAAACTACAATTCAGTGCACAACCCACTTGCGACGACACACATAAAGTCCCACGCCCCCGATCCGGAATAAAAACCGTTTCAATGGCATTACCATCGGCTAAGCGCAATAACCACTTATGCGTGCCATCACGCGCCGCTTGTTCCAAGGCAATGTCAGGTAATTTAATGGTGGCGTTTTCAAGAAGGTAGGTGCGCAACGATTTGCTAAGGTTGGTCATCGCGTTGAAGTCATCGACACCGCGCTGATGAATCCACTGCATAATCTGTTGCGCACGATAAGCTGGTTCACCCAGACCTTTTAACGTGGCTGTTAATTCAGCTAAATTAAGATCTAGAATATTCAATCGAATTAACCAACAATATCTTCAGATTTAAAAAAGAAAGCGATTTCTTGCTGGGCGGTATCTTCAGCATCAGATCCATGAACAGCATTCGCATCGATAGAATCTGCAAAGTCAGCACGGATCGTGCCTGGCGCAGCTTCTTTTGGGTTAGTAGCACCCATTAAATCACGGTTTTTCTTAATCGCATTGTCACCTTCTAACACTTGCACCATGATTGGGCCTTGAATCATAAAATCAACTAAATCATTAAAAAAGGGACGGTCTTTATGAACAGCATAAAACGCTTGTGCTTGCTCTTTGCTTAATTTTATTTTTTTAGCAGCAACAATTTTTAAACCCGCTTTTTCAAAGCGATCATAAATTTGTCCAATCACATTTTTCGCCACCGCATCGGGTTTAATAATTGATAATGTGCGCTCTTGAGCCACCATAAAAGTTCTCCTAATTGATTAAAATTTTCGCAATTATACGGATAAATGTTTCGAATCACAATGCCCGGTAAGCATTCACAAAACAAAGCAAAAAATGGTAGGATGTGCCGTCGTCAATCAAGAGGGAATTGCAATGCATAGCAAACCATTTTTTCGTCATCTACTCGCCACCTTATCTATCTGCTTCCTTACATTCTGTACATTATCAACACAAGCCGCGCCGGAACCAATGCTGGTTCCACCACCACCTCGTCTCGATGCCAAAGGTTATGTCTTAATGGATGCCAAGTCTGGCAAAATTCTTGCACAGCATAATATGAACAAACAAATGGCGCCTGCCAGCTTAACCAAATTGATGACCTTATATATAGTCGAAAAACAATTACAACTTGGCCAAATCAAATTAGACGATAAAGTCCGCGTTAGCAAAAAAGCTTGGCGCACTGGCGGCTCACGTATGTTTTTAAAAGTTGGCAGTCATGTGCCAATTAGCGATTTAGTCGAAGGCATTATTGTGGCTTCTGGTAATGATGCCACTATGGCAATTGCTGAATATATCGGCGGCACCGAAATGAACTTTGTGCAACTGATGAATCAAACCGCGCAGCAGCTTGGCATGAAAAACACCCATTACGCTGACCCCACCGGCTTACCTGCTCCCAATCATCACTCCACACCTTATGACCTTGCCTTATTAGCGTCACATGTTATCAATGACTACCCACAGTATTATCACTGGTATAAACAAAAATGGATTAAATGGAGTGGTATTAAACAACCGAATCGCAATCGTTTATTGTGGCGTGATCCTTATGTGGATGGTTTAAAAACAGGGCATACGGAAGCCGCGGGCTATTGCTTAATTAGTTCTGCTAAACAAGATGGTATGCGCTTAATTTCTGTCGTGATGGGCACACCGACTGATGCGGCGCGTGCTAACGAATCACAAGCTTTATTAAATTGGGGTTTTCGTTTTTACAAAAATCATAAGTTATTTAACAGCGGCGAACCCATTGCAAGACCACGCATTTGGTTGGGCGCAGAAAAATACGCAGCGATGGGTGTGAGCGATGATGTTTATGTCACCATTCCAGCAGGTCAATATAAAAACTTAAAAGCGAATTTAAAATTAGAACCCAAACTGACCGCACCAATTACTAAAGGCCAGCAATATGGCGTTATCACTATTACTTTAAAGGGTAAAACGGTTAAAACCATTCCTGTAGTCGCCTTGCAAGACGATGCACAAGGTGGGCTGTGGACGCGCTTTACGGATCGGATTGCGCTAATTTTTAAAAGTTGGTTTAGCAAGGTATAGGAATTACCCATGAATATTATTTATTTGAACGGCGAATTTATTCCACAAGAACAAGCCACGATATCCATCATGGACCGTGGCTTTTTATTTGCTGATAGCATTTATGAAGTGATTCCCATTTTTGATGGCAAAATGCTGGGTGTTGATGAGCATCTCGCTCGGTTAGACCGCAGCTTAAATGCTATCAATATTAAACCGCCTTTATCGGCTGCACAGTGGAAACAAGTTTTTCACGATTTACTGGAAAAAAATGCCACTGGCAACAGTAGCCTCAATATTTATTTACAAATCACCCGCGGCACTGACACCACCCGTAATCATGCTATCCCAACAAACTTACAACCCACATTTTTAGCTTTCTGCACTCCAGCCAAAGCTAAAAATGCAGAGCAACTGCAACAAGGCTTTAAAGCCATTACTCTAACCGATACACGTCGCTTAGAGTGCTATATCAAATCAACTGCCCTACTCGCCAATGTTTTATTATTTGAGCAAGCCCAAAAAGCTGGAGCAGTAGAAGCGATCTTAATTCGTGATGGTTATGTGACTGAGGGCACCAGCAGTAATTTATTTATCGTCAGCAACAGTGAAATTTTTACGCCACAGCTAACGCCAATGATTTTAGGTGGGGTTACGCGTGACTTACTGTTACAGCTTGCTAAAAAAGATCAAATTCCAACGCATGAAACAGCCATCAGCGAATCCATGCTACTGAGCGCGGATGAAATTTGGGTGACCGGTTCTAGTAAAGAAATCGTTCCAATCACCCAATTAAATGACAATCAAGTCGGCAACGGTCAAGCAGGACCTTTATGGCAACGCATACAAGCGCTTTATCACGATTATAAAAATCGATTAATTTAATCATGTCTACAAAAAAAACAGAAAGTCCAATTACTTTCCCTTGTGACTATTTAGTCAAAGTCATGGGCGAAGCTGATGACACCTTTGAAGATAAGGTTGTCACAATTGCAAAACGGCATGCCGCAAAAGTGCATATCGATTCGATTAAAAGACGCCACAGTAAAAATCATAATTATTTAGCGATCACCTTAACCGTCCATCTTGAAACGCGTGAACAATTAGATGCGCTCTATATGGAATTGCGTGAAACCCCTGAGGTCTTAATGGCGCTGTAGCACGCCTATACATCACACAGCATTTTCTATAAAATTTGCACCAATATTTTTTATCGCGGGGCCCTTCTATGGCAGAAAGTCTAATCATTCGTGAATTGCAGCAATCCAATTACCAGCCCACCTGGCAAGCGATGCGCCATTTTACGGATGAACGTGATGAAGATACGCCAGATGAAATTTGGCTCTTAGAGCATCAACCCGTCTTTACGCAAGGCCAAGCAGGCAAAGCGGAACATATCTTAGATCCCAAAGGCATTCCTGTTGTACATACTGACCGTGGTGGACAAGTGACTTATCACGGACCCGGTCAATTAATGCTGTATTGTTTATTAGATTTACACCGCTTACATATTGGCGTCCGCCAAATGGTACGCAAACTTGAGCAAACCGTCATCGATGTCTTAGCAGAATATAAAATCACCGCACAAGGCCGCTGTGATGCACCTGGTGTTTATGTCGATGATGCTAAAATCTGCTCGATTGGATTACGCGTGCGCAAAGGTTGCTCGTATCACGGCATTGCATTTAATGTGAACATGGATGTAAAACCGTTTCAATCGATCAACCCCTGCGGCTTTAAAAATTTAGCCATTACGCAAGTGGCTGACTTTGTGCCAAACGTAACTATCGCTTTAATAAAGGCAAAGATTATCCCCGCTTTTTTAACCAATTTCGGTTATACTGCCCACACTTTACAAACTGACTACCCACTGGAGCTCGTTGATGGCTACGCAAGCTTATGACCCGACTAAAAAAGCCTTAGGTAAAGAGAAACTCTCACGCATACCCGTCAAAGTTGAAAACACCGCTGAACCATTACGCAAACCCGATTGGATTCGTATTCGTTTGCAAAATAATCAAAAAGTCACTGAATTAAAAAATTTACTGCGTGACAATCGCATGGTCACGGTTTGTGAAGAAGCATCTTGTCCTAACTTAAGTGAATGCTTTAGCCACGGCACCGCAACTTTTATGATCATGGGTGATAAATGCACGCGTCGCTGCAGTTTTTGTGACGTTGGTCACGGTCGCCCGGATCCACTCGATCCTGAAGAACCCATTAATCTCGCCAAAACCATTCAGCATATGCAATTACGTTATGTAGTGATTACTTCAGTCGATCGTGATGATTTGCGCGATGGTGGTGCGGCACATTTTACTGCTTGCATTCAACACGCGCGTGAACTCAATCCGCAATTAAAAATTGAAGTGCTAGTACCGGATTTTCGCGGCCGCATGGAAAAAGCGTTGGCTGCTATGGCACCTGCATTGCCCGATGTTTTTAATCACAATATTGAAACCGCACCACGCTTATACAAACCCGTGCGACCCGGCTCTGACTTTGCTTGGTCACTAAAATTGTTACAAGAATTTAAATTACGCTACCCCGGCATTCCAACCAAATCTGGCATGATGCTTGGGCTTGGTGAAACAGATGAAGAGGTGATTGAAGTATTGCACGCACTGCGTGACCATGACGTTGATATGTTAACGCTAGGCCAATATTTACAACCCACGCGCTACCATACCCCCGTCGATCGTTATGTGACACCTGAAAAATTTAATGAGTTTGGCGAATACGCCAAAAGCATTGGCTTTAAAAATGTTGCTAGCGGTCCGCTGGTTCGATCGTCCTATCATGCTGATATGCAAGCCGCCGGTGAGACTGTTAAATAGATGCATCACTACCTTCATCTTATTCTCAGTTATTTTCAGCAACATCCCCACATGGGTGAACTGTTTGCGTTTATTATTGCTTTATCAGAATCCCTACCCATTATTGGCACTATTGTTCCTGGATCGGTGACTATGACCGCTATCGGCACGCTGATTGGTACGGGTGCAATTCCAGGATTATCGACCTTACTCTTTGCATCACTCGGTGCTTTCTTAGGTGATTGTGTTGGCTTTTGGGTAGGCAAATATTTTCAAGATAGCATTCATGAGATTTGGCCGTTTCGCAAATACCCACGCTGGCTGCAATTAGGTGAAGATTTTTTTACCAAGCACGGTGGTAAGAGCATTGTGATCGGTCGATTTTTTGGTCCTGCGCGCAGTAGTGTGCCTTTGGTTGCTGGTATTTTAAAATTTACTTGGCCGCGGTTTTTAATCGTTGCCTTACCATCAGCTATTTTGTGGGCGTTGCTGTATACCTTGCCCGGTATTTTATTAGGTGCTGTAGCACTGGAATTACCACCAGCTAAAACAACTGAGTTTATTTTAATTGGCTTGGCGGTGATTTTAGGTGCATGGTTTGTTTTTTGGTTGGCTCAACGTTTTTTTAAGGAAGTCGTAAAAATGTTAAATACAATGGTTGATCGTCTATGGAGTTGGTTAAACGCGCATCATTCTTCTAAGCTACTGATTCGTGCCATCACGAGTCAATATAATCGAGATGATCATCATCAATTAAGCTTAGCGTTATTAAGCATGCTGTGTTTGTTATTTTTTATTTTTATTTTCGTGAATGAGATTTTTCATACGTCACTGATTGCCATTAACCTACCACTCCACCACTTTACCCAAAGTTTACGCACCCCACTGCTCAATAGTTTTTTTGTTCTAATGACTTTTCTTGGCGAACCCAAAACCGTTATGGTTGCGGGGATTTTCATCACAGCCGGTTTGATTTGGAAAAAGCATATGCGCAGTGCGATGCATATGTTAGCTATTACGGCATTAACCGGAACAACGGTTGGTTTGATTAAGATTTTATATTTTTCACCTCGACCCGCTGATGTTTTTTATCCAGCAACCACCTCTTCATTTCCGAGTGGACACACGATTTTGGCCTTAACCATTTATGGCTTTGCCAGTTTTTTAACGGCGCATATTATGTTTGCCAGACGTCGTTGGATTCCATATACCATTGGCGCGGTAATCATTGCTCTAGTCTCTTTTTCCAGATTATATTTAGGCGCGCATTGGTTTTGGGATGTGATCGGTGGTTTGAGTTTAGGTTTCGCGATTTTATTAGGCGTTATTGTTAGCTATCGTCGTTATCCTCTGCAGTCTAATTTTTTAAATATTCCGATTGGGCCGTGGAGTGCGATGTTAGCCATCGCGTTTTTAGTGCCTTATATTGCTTTTGTGCCCTTTAAGTTTTATTCCACCCGCCTGAGTTACATGCCATACACGCCAGATGTGACGGTTAGCCTCAATCGCTGGTGGCAAACGCCGCTGCAATTTATTCCAGCTTATCGCGATAATCGTTTTGGTCATCCAGTACAACCTCTAAACCTCCAGTGGGCTGGCCGGCTGACGACCATCAAAAAATTATTACTCAATAACGGCTGGCGCGAATTGCATCCGCACTCTAAGATGAAAACAACTCTACAACGTTTCACTAGCAGGCGCCCAGAATACCATATGCCTTTTTTCCCATGGCTTTATCATAATCACCCAGCCGTACTCACCTTAATTCGACATATTCCTCACTCAAGCGTCATCCTAGAA
>CAYXLV010000029.1:0-5573 GCA_964465995.1 uncultured Coxiellaceae bacterium
AGTCAACCAGTGCAATTAGTTATTGGGGATACTAACTATGCGCAAATTGTAAAATGGCGCGATATTATTATGCAGGCTGCGCGCGCCAATCCTAACTTTATTAATGTCGATAGCGATTACAAGCCCACCAAGCCGCAGCTTGTTGTTGATATCAATAAAGACCGCGCTGCTGAGCTTGGTGTTAGCGTGCAAGAAATTGGTAAAACCTTAGAGACAATGCTTGGTGCACGCAACATTACCACGTTTATTGATCGCGATGAAGAATACGATGTGATACTTGAAGCGGATTTAAAACAAAAAGCATCACCCAGTGATTTAGAAAATATTTATGTTCGCTCACAAACCACTAATCAATTAATCCCCTTGTCTAATTTAGTCCGTATTCGCGAAACCACGATGCCCAATGCGTTATATCGATTTAATCGCATTAAGACAATTACAGTAACCGCAAACTTAGCCAAAGGTTACACCTTGGGCCAAGCACTTAGTTATCTTGAAAAAGTTATCAAGCAAAAATTACCCAACAATGCGCGCATTGATTACAAAGGGCGTTCGCGCGACTATATCGAATCCAACCGTGAAATTTATTTTACTTTTATTTTGGCCTTACTCGTGATGTATTTAATTCTTGCTGCGCAATTTGGCAGCTTTATCCATCCGTTAATTATTTTAGTCACCGCCCCTTTAGCAATTACCGGCGCCATGTTTGGGTTATTAGTCATGCATGAAACACTAAATATTTACAGTCAAATTGCCATTATTTTGCTGGTTGGACTGGCTGCTAAAAATGGTATTTTAATTGTCGAATTTATTAATCAATTACGCGAACGCGAATTGGAATTTACCCAAGCCATTATTCAAGGCGCCACGATTCGTTTACGCCCAGTGTTAATGACCGCGATCTCAACTATCTTTGGCGCTTTGCCGCTCATCTTAGCCACCGGTGCTGGTGCACGCAGCCGCATTACCATTGGTGTTGTCATCTTCTTTGGCGTCAGCTTTGCAACATTTTTATCGCTGTTTGTGATACCCGTTTTTTATGAGCTAATGGCAAAACGCACTAAACCGCGCAATATCACCGCAAGAAAAGTAGAGGCTTTAGAAAAGAATACGCCTGCTTCACATTAAAGCTAAGAAGACCGCAGATACTTTCTTGCAATAGCCAAGCAGTGCTTACTGCAAAGCATATTTTACCGTCGTCACTACTCGAACTTTTTTAATGGGGTCATTGTTAGCATACGTACCGTCTGCATCAGTGATGGTAAATAAGCCCTGTGATGCTTGGCGAATACCACCGAGCTGGGTATTAGAATTTTTTGCGAAAGTTTCTGCTGCTTTTTGTGCATTGATTGTCGCATTGTTCAGCATCGTTGGTTTAATTTGATTGAGATGTGTAAATAAATAACGCACAGATGATCGCGTAATCACAACGCCAGATTGAACTAAAACACCGGTTTTTTGAATGGCTGTGGTAACGGCCAGCACTTTATTTGTCATCATCACCACACTACCTTTTGCCATATAACGCTTCGCTTTACTATTTTGCGCATAACTATTGCTTTCATTATCCACCACAGTGACTGGTTGAACTTGAATATTATTTGCAGAAAAATTTTGATTGGTTAAGAAGTTGACTACCGTTTTTTGAGCGGCTGCGATGCCATTGTATAAATCTGGAAGCGTATCGCTGGAATAATTAAAATCAATTTGCCAAATGGCTTCATTGGCATTGACCTTGCGTTCCGCAAGACCTTTAACAGTGACAGAACGATTTGCAGTTCTCGCATCGGCAATGGAAATACCAATCGCCAAACCAGCGGTTGCAATGCCAACGGCTAAAAGCAGAGCGGGACGAATAAAACGTGGTGAATTATTTGCCATAAATTGATCCTTTGATGATGGGTTGTTATTACGATTTGTTGATAGAAACGCAGCCATTCTAGCCAATTTTATTAAAAAAATCTCGGATTATTTATGAAGGAAAGTATACGCGCGCAGAGCCACCGCCTAGTCAAGGCAGTGGCATAGAGCAAGTTTAGAACACCATGCATTAGTCTTATGGCTTCAGGTCACTTTGATCAATGTTAAAGATAAAACATCCAGCACCGCAAACGTCACAACCACGCACTTTCTTGCCATCAATATGATAACTACATTTGCGCGTACTGCATTCACCACGCCACCAGCCGCCAGATTCAAATCGAAAGGTAAGCTTAAACGTTTTTTTTAGCTTTTGAGATACCAACCAATAAGTCACACGCCCAATAGCCACACGTGCTTGCCAAGAAAATAATGGTTTAGCACCGCGATAATTGATAACACCTTTTGACTTGTAATAAATCAATCGTGGTGGCGGCTCATCAAACTGACCATATTCCTGGATCTTTTCATGTAAAACGATATTTCGGTCTGTATTGTTTTGTATTGTTACAACCACGTTATCACAAGCCGACGCATAGCCAACTAGTGGTGAAAACATCACAGCAAATAGCATGAAACGGGAAAAAAATTTAGCCTTCATCACAAACCCCTCGCTGATAGTCGTCTATCTGTACTTATCCTAAGTATAGATCCAAATAGACTCAGGCCTTAGGAAAAGACTTTTTTCAGGAGGTTAGCTGTTTTAGGTGGGGCAAAAAAGCCGGATAGGAAGTTTGGATATTGGTGCAGTTTTTAATGGTCACCGGGGAGTCCGCAACGCAAGCAGCAATGGCAAAAGCCATAGCAATACGATGATCATCGTAGCTATCGACTTGACCACCTTGGCAACGACCACCCTGGATAATGATGCCATCTTCAGTTGGAGTGGCTTCGATACCGAGGGTTTGTAAACCTTCAGCCATGGCGGCAATGCGGTCGGATTCTTTGACGCGGAGCTCCTTGGCATCACATAGCCGGGTTGTCCCCGTCGCGCAAGCAGCTGCAATAAAAATAACTGGGAACTCATCAATGGCGAGTGGCACTTGGGATGATGGAATATCGATACCTTTTAGTTGCGCTGATCTCACAGTGATATCCGCGACAGGCTCATTACCGGCGACTCGTTGATTCGTCAGTTCGATGTTAGCACCCATTAATTTTAAAATCGTAATAATGCCAATACGGGTTGGATTAATCCCGACATTTTTTAAAGTGATGTTTGAATTGGGCACAATGGTGGCTGCAACCATAAAAAAAGCGGCCGATGAAATATCGCCTGGGATATCCATATTAAAAGCTTGCAAGTGATGACCACCGGTTAAACTGACTTTGTTTTTATGAATGGTGATCGGATAAGCACAAGCTTGCAGTAAGCGTTCGGTATGATCACGCGCAGGTGCTGGCTCAATCACAGACACTTCACCATCGGCATATAAGCCCGCTAGCAATAGACATGACTTAACTTGTGCACTGGCAACTGGCATTGCATATTCAATACCCTTTAAATGCATATTGCCTTTGATTTGCAAAGGTGGCGTTTCATCGCATGACATTTCGATACACGCACCCATTTGGGTTAACGGAGCAACAATGCGGCGCATTGGACGCCGGCGTAATGACGCATCACCAGTGAGCTCGCAATCAAAGGCTTGCCCCGCTAATAAGCCCGTTAAAATACGAATGCCCGTTCCTGAATTGCCAAGATCCAACACGGACTGTGGTGCACGCAAACCGTGTAAACCAACACCGTGAATCACAACATGACCGTCGCCAAGCTCATCAATTTGCACGCCGAGTTGGCGCATTGCTTGTAGCGTTGCTAAGTTATCCGCCCCCATCAACAAACCGGTTGCTTCTGAAACGCCATCGGCAATCGCACCAAAAATCAACGCGCGATGGGAAATCGATTTATCACCTGGAACACGCAACTCACCGGAAATTGGGCCTGTTTTTTCTAAGACAATATCAAGCATGGATATCCTTCTGCTCGCTTTAGCAGTGCAGGTGCACTAACTCGCTTTCTTTTTAAAGTCGTCCATAAAATTTAATAACGCATCAACACCTGCTTCCGGCATGGCATTGTAGATACTTGCACGTAAACCACCGACAAAACGGTGACCTTTTAAACCGGTTAAACCAGCACGCGTTGCTTGCTCAACAAATTGCGCATCTAATGCTTGCGTTGGCAAAGTGAAAATAACATTCATGCGCGAGCGACAATCCACTGCAACTGGATTGCGATAAAAATCATTGGCATCTATATAGTCATAAAGTTTTTGCGATTTGCGCGCATTGCGTTTAGCCATTTCAGCAACGCCACCTGATTTTTTAACCCACTTTAATACCAAGCTCACCATATACCATGGATACGTTGGCGAGGTATTAAGTAATGAATTTTTTGCAGCATGTTCTTGATAACGAAACATACTCGGTGTGGTAGCAATGGGTTCACATTGCAATAAATCATCACGAATAATGACGCACGTTACCCCAGCCGGTCCCAAGTTCTTTTGAGCGCACGCAAAAACCACACCATATTGAGCAACATCAAACGGGCGCGATAAAATATTCGAGGACATATCACTTACCAACGGCAAGCCATGACTCTCAGGCACATCGTGAAATTCCACGCCATTAACCGTTTCGTTATCGACGTAATATAAATACGCCGCATCATTGCAAGACTGCCACTCACTTTGTGGTGGAATTGAAGTAAACTGAGAGGCTTCTGTGTCTGCAACTAATTTCACGTCACAATAAAGTCTTGCTTCTTGCGCCGCCAATTTACTCCACACACCGGTTTGGACATAGGCTGCTTGTTTTTTGTGGTTCAATAAATTCATTGGCACCATCGCAAATTGACTGCGTGCGCCGCCGTGTAAAAATAAAATGCGGTAATTATTCGGAACGTTTAACAACTCACGCAGGTCGTCGGTTGACTCTTTAGCCAAAGCCATAAATTCTGCACTGCGATGCGAAATTTCCATGACTGACATACCGCTGTGCTGCCAATCCATAAATTCAGCCTGCGCTTGCTCCATCACTTCTGTTGGCAACATTGCAGGACCCGCGCTGAAATTAAAAACTCGTGCCATATTTTTTCCTAATTCGCTGCATCATCAGTCGCAGGTGTTGCATCATCGTCGGCAATCACCTCACCTTCAATGCCGCCAACGGATTCTGCCTCAACCAGCTTCTCACCCTTGCTCAAAGAAATTAATCGCACCCCTTGCGTATTGCGACCAATCAATGAAATTTCATTCACCCGCATCCGCACTAAAGTGCCGCCGTTCGTAATTAAAATGACTTCGTCTTGCTCATATACTTGCGTGGCTGAAACCACTTTACCGTTACGGTCATTCACCACAATAGCTCGCACACCTTGACCACCACGCCCAATCGCTCGATAGTCGGCTAAAGATGTGCGTTGGCCATAACCATTTTCAGTGGCACACAATAAAGTTGCGTTTTCATCAGCAACAATTAAGGCAATCAATTTTTGATCTTGTTGGAGTTTGATACCACGAACACCGCGCGCTGTACGTCCCATGGGTCGCACATCGTTTTCATGAAAGCGGATCGCTTTACCGGCATCAGACACTAGCATGACATCTTTACTGCCATCGGTAATTTCAACGCCAATTAATGCATCG
>CAYXLV010000029.1:5583-12076 GCA_964465995.1 uncultured Coxiellaceae bacterium
GCCTTCAGCAAGTTCCAAAGCAATTTTACCGGTCGTACGTTGTCGTTCAAATTCAGTTAGCGGTACTTTTTTCACTGTGCCCGAACGGGTTGCCATAAAAATAAAATGATTTTCATCATAAGTTTTCACCGGCAGGATTGCGGTAATATGTTCGTCTTTTTCTAAAGGTAATAAATTAATCACCGGTCGGCCACGCGCTGCACGACCACCTTGTGGAATTTGATAGGTCTTCAACCAATACACTTTGCCATTGGTTGAAAAACATAAAATAGTATCGTGTGAATTAGAGACTGACATATGCTTCACATAATCTTCTTCTTTCACCGACGTCGCCATTTTACCGCGACCACCGCGACGCTGCGCTTGGTAGCTATCCAACGATTGCGCTTTAAAATAACCATCACGCGATAAGGTCACTACCAGTTCTTCTTCGGTAATTAAATCTTCACTGGTTAAGTCTTGCTTGTTATCAAGAATTTCAGTACGGCGCTTATCGCCAAACTGCTCTTTGACTTCGATTAATTCTTCTCGAATCACGGCATGCAATTTATCCGGATCCGCCAAAATGTTAAGCAGTTCACGGATTAATTCGATCAGCTTATTGTATTCATCATGAATTTTATCTTGTTCTAAACCGGTTAAACGATGTAAACGTAAATCTAAAATTGCTTGTGCTTGCTCGGGTGATAAGAAATAGCCATCGGCTTGTAAACCATATTGCTCGGGTAATCCAACGGGGCGTGTTTGGTCACTACCTGCGCGATTTAATAATTTTTCCACTAAATCTTTTGGCCATGCTTTTGCTAATAATCCTGCTTTTGCATCAGCCGGTGTTTTTGCTTTTTTGATTAATGCAATGATCTCGTCAATATTCGCTAAGGCAACGGCTAAGCCTTCTAAAATATGCGCACGATCACGGGCTTTGTTTAAATCAAAAATAGTACGGCGAGTGACTACCTCACGGCGATGTTGAATAAAAGCCTCTAGCAGCTGTTTTAAATTCAATGTCCGTGGCTGACCGTTATCCAACGCGACCACATTGATGCCAAATACCGTTTGCATTTGCGTATGCGCATATAAATTGTTTAAAACGATTTCGGCATTTTCACCACGGCGTACTTCAATAACCATGCGCATACCACGCTTGTCCGATTCATCACGCAGCGCCGAAATACCTTCCACTTTTTTATCACGCACGAGCTCACCAATTTTTTCGAGCAAACGTGCTTTATTTACTTGGTAAGGCAACTCATTCACAATAATCGCACTACGACCCGTCTTTTCATTCACTTCAATTTCAGTTTTAGCACGCACATAAATACGACCACGCCCCGTTTTATATGCTTGAATAATGCCAGCGCGACCATTAATAATGCCTGCCGTTGGAAAATCTGGGCCGGGAATAATTTTCATTAAATCTGTAATACCAAGCTCAGGTTGATCAATCACCGCAATGGTGGCATCAATAACTTCATTTAAGTTATGCGGTGGAATATTGGTTGCCATACCGACGGCAATACCAGAAGAGCCATTGACTAAAAGATTGGGAATCCGGGTGGGAAGCACCACGGGCATTTGTTCAGTTTCATCATAGTTGGGGACAAAGTCGACAGTATCTTTTTCAAGATCAGCAAGCAGGGAGTGGGCAAAGCGGGACATTCGAATTTCGGTGTAACGCATCGCCGCGGGAGAATCCCCGTCGACCGAACCAAAGTTACCTTGGCCATCGACGAGCATGTAGCGCAAACTAAACGGCTGCGCCATCCGCACGATCGTGTCATAGACCGCGGTATCACCGTGAGGATGGTATTTACCAATCACGTCACCGACAATACGGGCGGATTTTTTGTAAGGTTTATTCCAATCATTATTGAGTTGGCTCATGGCAAATAAGGCGCGGCGGTGGACAGGTTTTAAACCATCTCGAACATCTGGCAATGCTCTTCCGATGATGACACTCATCGCGTAATCCAGGTAGGACTGTTTGAGTTCTTCTTCGATAGTAACTTCGGTAATTTCTTTTGCCAGTTGGGCCATAATAACTTCCTAAATTTTAATGACTTATGGGAATGTCATTACAAGTGAGTACAAATAAGTATAAGCGCATGAATTTTAACACTAATCATTCCAATAAAACAGCGTTTCTGACGCGGTGCTTGAAGGCATTAAAAGCCCTGCAATGGCCCACAATCTCTGCTAAGATGGCAGCTTTTTCAACCTTAGGAAACCGCACATGGAACAAATTGACCAACTCATTTCTGCCCGCTGGGTCTTACCAATCGCACCTCAAAATCACATCCTCGAAGACCACAGCATCGCCATCCGCGGTGACCGCATTATAGCCATCCTGCCAACCAACAAAGCCAAACAACAGTACCAAGCCAAAACCACACTGAACCTCAATGACCATGCCCTAATGCCCGGCTTAATCAACGCCCACACGCATAGCCCAATGACACTTTTCCGCGGCCTGGCCGACGACTTACCATTGATGGATTGGTTAAACAATCATATTTGGCCTGCTGAAAACGATATTATTCATGCTGACAGCATTCGTGATGGGATGCGCTTAGCGATCGCCGAAATGTTGCGCGGCGGCACCACCTGCTTTAATGAAATGTATTTTTTCCCGAATGAAAGCGCAGAAATTGCCATCGAAGAAAACATTCGCGCCTGCATCGGCCACACGATTATGAATGTTCCCACCGGCTGGGCCAAAGATGAAAATGATTATATTGCCAAAGCACGCGCGGCTTACCACAATCGACCACAAAGCCCATTAGTGACTTGGAGCATTGCACCACACGCACCTTACACCAACAGTGATAACAGTTTAATGATGGCAAAAGAACTCGCTGATGAATTTAACTTCGTTATCAATATGCATCTACATGAAACTCAAGATGAACTCAACATTGATTTAAATAACCATGGCAAACGCCCGCTGCAGCGCTTGCATAACTTAAAGATTCTATCGAAACGTTTTATCGGCGTGCATATGGTGCACTTAAATGATCAAGACATTGCCATTGCCAATGAAACCGGCATGCACGTGGTGCATTGCCCAGAATCCAATTTAAAACTCGCCAGCGGTTTTGCCCCTACGGCAAAACTTTTGGCTGCCAATGTCAACGTTGCTATCGGCACAGACGGCGCCGCTAGTAACAATGATTTAGACATGTTTAGCGAACTGCGCATGGCCACCTTCCTCGCCAAAGCCACCACCCAAAATCCAACCGCCATCCCTGCCCCACAAGCATTAGCCATGGCGACTATTAATGGCGCCAAAGCACTCGGTATTGACCACGAAACTGGCTCACTCGAACCGGGCAAAGCCGCCGATATGATTGCCATTAACCTTGGCAGCTTTTTAACGCAACCTGTTTACAACCCAATTTCACACTTAGCTTATGCGGTTAATCGTTTGCAAGTGAGTGATGTGTGGGTGGCTGGTAAACAGTTATTGCAAAACGGTGAGTTTACTCAATTAGATATTGCACGCACGGTAGCCAACGCCCAACGCTGGGCTAAACAAGCTGAGCAATACAAATCAGCGGCAAGCTCAGTCGAAGCACTCGCCAGTTAGGCACAACAATCGCACACTGCATGGAGCAACTGCATGGCATTACCAAAGCACGTTAAGCTGGTTGAAGTCAGTCCACGGGATGGGCTGCAAAACGAAATTGTGAATATCCCAACAGATATCAAAGTCCACTTTATTAATGCCTTATCCGCCACAGGTTTACGAGTGATTGAAAGCACTAGTTTTGTTTCACCCACTTGGATAAAACAATTAGCCGATCACAATGAAGTGCTACTCAATATCAAACGCCACAGAAATATCCGCTACCCAGCGCTAGTGCCTAATCTAAAAGGTCTGGGTAACGCCTTAACTTGTAAGGTCAAAGATATTGCTGTTTTCACCGCGGCATCCGAAACCTTTAATCAAAGGAATATTAACTGCTCAATTGAAGTCAGTTTACAACGCATTCAAGCTGTGATTGACAAAGCCAAGAAACATAAGGTACGTGTCCGCGGTTATATTTCCTGCGTAATCGGTTGCCCTTATGAAGGTGATATTAAACCTGATATCGTTGCCAAAATTGCCGACAAATTATTTGCCATGGGATGTTACGAAGTCTCACTCGGTGACACCATTGGCGTTGGCACCCCACAAAAAGCGCAGCAACTTATTCAATGCGTTGCCAACCAAGTACCACTTGAGCATTTGGCCATTCACTTTCATGACACTTATGGACAAGCACTCGCCAATATTTATGCCTGCCTTGAAAGCGGAATTGGTACGATTGATGCATCCGTTGCCGGCCTTGGCGGCTGCCCATATGCACCCGGCGCGAGCGGTAATGTGGCTACCGAAGATGTGTTGTATTTGTTGAATGGATTGAATATAGAAACTGGCGTTGACTTACGTAAATTGATTGAGGCGAGCAAAGTAATTTTAAACTTCTTGCAACGCCCCACTCAATCTAAAGTCGCCAAAGCACTTGGCTATTAAATCAGTTAACTTTTTTGACGCTTACGCTCATGTTCTTTTAAAAACTTTTTGCGAACACGAATCGATGCTGGCGTAATTTCAACTAACTCATCATCTTCAATAAACTCTAAAGCCTGCTCCAAGGTAAATTTAATCGGCGGCGTTAGCATAATATTTTCATCCGAACCTGAAGCACGAATATTAGTCAGCTGTTTTTCTTTATTCACATTAACGACTAAATCATTCGCCCGTGAATTAATACCCACAACCATGCCTTCATACACTTCCGTTTGTGGCCCAATAATTAATTGACCACGCTCTTGCAAATTCCATAAAGCATAACCAGTTGCTTTACCCGCCCCATTGGCAATTAATACACCTCGATTACGACCTTTAATTGCATCGTGTTTTACCGGACCATAATGATCAAAAACATGATACATAATGCCGGTACCCGAGGTTAACGTTAAAAACTTTGAATGAAAACCAATTAAGCCACGCGTTGGAATCACATAATCCAACTGCACGCGACCTTGCCCATCGGTTTGCATATTTTTAAGCTCACCTTTGCGCTCGGCCAAGTGTTGCATAATCCCGCCTTGATGCTCCTCTTCCACATCAACAACCAATTCTTCATACGGCTCTTGCACCACACCATCGACTTCTCTGGTCACCACTTGCGGACGTGATACAGCAATTTCATAGCCTTCACGACGCATGGTTTCTAATAAAATCGATAAATGCAGCTCACCACGACCAGAAACAATAAATTGATCTCGATCCTGCCCCACCTTCACTCGCAACGCCACATTGGCAATAAGTTCACGGTCCAAACGATCTTGGATTTGTCTGGAGGTAACAAACTTACCTTCTTTGCCGGCAAACGGTGAAGTATTCACTTGGAAAGTCATACTGACAGTGGGTTCATCTACCGTTAAAGCCGGTAGCGCTTCAACTTTACTGGGATCACATAAGGTGTCGGAAATACGCAAGCCTTCAATACCTGAAATAGCGATAATATCGCCGGCTTGAGCTTCATTCACTTCAGTGCGTCCTAAACCCAAATAACTCAACACCTGCAACACGCGCCCATTCCGCGTTTTACCGTTCGCATCAATAATCGAAACGGGCATGTTGGTAGTAATTTTACCGCGTGTTACCCGACCAATACCGATCGCGCCGACATAACTAGAATAATCAAGGGAACTAATTTGCATTTGGAATGGACCATCAAGATCCACTTTAGGAGGCGGCACTTGATTAATAATCATTTCCATCAAGGGCTGCATATTGTCATTTGGTACATCTGGACTACTGGTGGCAAAGCCTTGCAAGGCGGAAGCATACATCACTGGAAAATCGAGTTGCTCTTCGGTCGCGCCTAAACTGTCGAATAAATCAAACACCTGATCAATAACCCAATCCGGTCGCGCCCCGTCGCGGTCAATTTTATTGACCACAACGATCGGCTTTAAGCCCCAACTAAAGGCTTTTTGAGTCACGAAACGCGTTTGTGGCATTGGACCTTCAACCGCATCAACCAGCAGCAGCACCGAATCCACCATCGATAAAATACGCTCCACTTCACCACCGAAGTCAGCATGCCCGGGCGTATCAACGATATTAATTCGATAATCACCCCATTTAATGGCGGTGTTTTTGGAGAGGATGGTAATGCCTCGTTCTTTTTCTAAATCATTTGAGTCCATTACTCGCTTGACCGGTTCAGAACGTTCAGCAAGCGTGCCAGATTGGCGAAGAAGTTGGTCAACTAAAGTGGTTTTGCCATGATCAACGTGTGCTATAATTGTGATATTTCTGATTCACCACCAAAGTTTATTGGTAAAAAAGTTTTTGCTTTTTGGGATGATCATGTTTCGCAATTAGATAGACTAAATTATTCAATAGAAAATAAAGTTAAGTTTAATATGTTTGATGATGACTTAAGTTTTTTGAATCTTCATTCTGATGGATGGCCTCCAATACCAACTATAAATA
>CAYXLV010000030.1:0-12049 GCA_964465995.1 uncultured Coxiellaceae bacterium
GCCGGTAAGACCATGATGCTGCAAAACATCGCAAACTCCATCTCCATCAATTACCCCGATGTTGTCTTAATCGTATTGTTAATCGATGAACGCCCAGAAGAAGTCACCGAAATGGCTCGTTCCGTTAAAGGCGAAGTGGTAGCTTCGACATTTGATGAACCAGCACAACGTCACGTACAAGTCGCTGAAATGGTGATCGAAAAAGCCAAACGTTTAGTGGAACACAAAAAAGACGTTGTGGTATTACTGGATTCGATTACACGTTTAGCGCGAGCTTATAACACCGTTATTCCTGCTTCCGGTAAAATATTAACCGGTGGTGTTGATGCGAATGCCTTGCAACGACCCAAGCGATTTTTCGGTGCCGCACGTAATATTGAAGAAGGCGGCAGCTTAACCATTATCGCGACAGCATTGGTAGATACTGGTTCAAAGATGGACGAAGTGATTTACGAAGAATTTAAAGGCACGGGTAATATGGAAGTCCACTTGGATCGTCGCATTGCGGAAAAACGTTTATTCCCAGCAATTAACATTAATCGTTCAGGTACTCGTCGTGAAGAATTAATTACGAAGCCAAATGAGCTGCAAAAAATGTGGATTCTACGTAAGATTCTCCACCCAATGGACGAGCTACAAGCCAATGAATTCCTCACAGATCGCTTGAAGATGAACAAAACCAACGAAGAATTTTTTGAATCAATGAAAGGCTAGGTGTGCACTTAGTACATTTAACTAGGCTTGATTAAAAATATCTCAGCACCGTATAATCCGCACTGCTAACCAATAGAGCGAGTGGATGACAAAGCCGAGTATTTTAGTTGTAGAAGATGAGCAGCCGATTCGCACCATGGTGCGTTATGCATTAGAGGCTGCCAACTTCACCGTTCTAGAAGCCGAAGACGCCAAACAAGCCCAGCACCTGATTGCCGATAAACTACCACACTTAGTATTACTCGATTGGATGTTGCCCCAGACAAGCGGCATTGATTTCACCAAGCAATTAAAACAACAAAAACTCACCCAAAATATTCCCATCATCATGCTAACCGCGAAAGCAGAAGAGGATAGTCGAGTGATGGGCTTGGATGTCGGTGCAGATGATTATATCGTCAAACCCTTTTCACCCCGCGAATTAATTGCACGCATCAAAGCCGTATTGCGCCGCGGTGCGCTGGTCCAACCGGATGAAGTCCTGTGTATGCAACAACTCAAAGTCGACACGCGCAGTCATCGAGTCACTATCAATAATGAAAATGTTAAACTCGGCCCACTGGAATTTAAATTACTGACTTTTTTCTTAAAACATCCTGACCGTGTTTATAGTCGCGATGAATTACTCACCCATGTTTGGGGCGGTGCTGTTTATATTGATGAGCGAACAGTCGATGTGCATATTCGGCGCTTGCGTAAAATTCTCGCCAAGGGTGGCTATGAAAAAATGATTCAAACCGTGCATGGATCCGGTTATCGTTTTTCGGAACACTATGAATAATCCGTCACACTCTGATCGCTTATTAGCAGAAGCACTGCCTGAAGGCATCGTTTTCCTTGATGAAAATGACGCTATTATTTGGTGGAATCAAGTCGCAGAACGTTTGTTAGCATTAGCGCCGGCGCATAAAAATCAACGCATCAGTCATGTCATTTCCCACGAAAAATTAATCAAGCTGATTGCACAACCACAAGGCTCGATTGAAATTCCAGCACGTTACGATGCAGCTACACGCTTATCATTAACCTTATGTCCCTATTGGGGTGAGCAACGTTTGCTGCTTGCACACGACGTCACGCGCACGCGTCACTTAGAAGCCATGCGTCAAGATTTCATTGCGAATGTGTCGCACGAACTACGCACACCACTCACCGTATTTCACGGCTATCTTGAATTATTACAACAGCACAATGGTCTCGACCAGGAACAACTCAAAGCGATTATTACGCAAATGGCCGGACAAAGTCAGCGTATGGAACGTTTGGTTGAAGATTTATTATGGCTATCGCGCTTAGAGCACGATCGTCCCAATAAAATGGATTTACAAGATGTGCCGGTTGCATCCATTTTAAAAAATATTTGTGAAGACGCGACATCGCTCAGCGGCAAAAACCAACACCAATTTATTTTAGAGATTGATGAAAGTGTTGCTTTATCCGGACAGGCGGAAGAATTACGTAGTGCTTTTTCAAATCTTATTTTTAACGCGGTTCACTACACGCCCAAAGGCGGCACAATCACTGTGCGCTGGTTTGCGGATGCCAAAGGCAAACACTTATCGGTCGAAGATACGGGAGTTGGTATTCCCGAAAAACATATCCCGCGCATTACCCAGCGTTTTTATCGCATCGATGAATCACGCACCACGCGTGATAAAGAAGGCACAGGTCTTGGTCTTGCGATCGTTAAGCATGTGCTATTACGCCACAATGGAACGCTTAATATAAAAAGTGAATTAGGCAAAGGCAGTATTTTTTGTTGCACGTTCGCACAGTGAATTACAATTGACGCATCGTATGCAAAACATCCATTAAGCCGACAAAATGCGTGCTCAGATTTTTAAATAGCTCAGCATCAAAAGCGTAACGTGCTGGTGCAATAGCAAGGGCGTCATACGCTTGTTGTCCCATACCAATAAAATAATTCAGAGACACATTTTTGCGTAAAGCGCGTTCTGGAAATAAGCCTGAAATAATTAAACAATGATCGCCAACGCGGCGTAATAAATGCGTGTCAGCAGTTTTTGAAATTGCCATGCCTTCGAGAAAATCAATGGCAACAATGGTGGAAACAAGACCACGCTCTGTCGTGAAATGATCCAGCGTCATCACTAGGTAGTGCTGAATGCTGTCATCAAAATAATACCCAGTCTCATGCTGCGCTTCACACACTAAGCTGTACCACTCGGCAATCTTGCTGGGACCAAAATGAAAGTTACTCATGAATAAAAGCCTATAACTATCTAAATATATGGATAATTATAGTATAGAGCGGTTTTTGAGTGAGTTATCAGAGAGTTACCGTGGCTATCTCTGCGCCTTGGCGATAATAAATGATGGCGGATTCTTTATCACCAAGCGCTTCATAAACCCGGCCCAATTCACAATAAGTTTCTGCCGATGGTCGATGTTGCAAACTTTGTTCCAAATATTCCTTTGCCTTGCCCCATAATTTTTCGGCAATACAAAGTCGCGCTAGGCTTAATAATAAAATCGCATCATGCGGATGTTGCTTCAGCCAGTTTTCTGCATTACTAATTTGTTTATCCAGCTGATCACTAATCGCTGTACCATAAAGCCCAGCAAGTTCGCGATCCCAGTGTTTCTTAAGTGCGGCATCTATTAATTTGGCGGCTGAATCGGTCTGTTTCATGGCAATTAAGTGCTTTGCATACTCAGCAACAATCTTGGGTTGTAAGCGCAAATTTTTAGGGATGGCTTTGATAAATTCAATAAACTCCGCTTGCGTTTTTGTGCTAGCGGTTTGCTGAATGAAATGTTGATAAATGCTAATTGTTAGCTGATCAAGCTCATCAGGAGTCAAGATTTGATACTTACGCAGTTGCGGTTGCAATGCTTGCAGCTGTTGCCAATCTTTTAGTTCTACATACACAGTGACAAGCTGTTTTAAAATAGTCGGGTGATTAGGTGTGAGTTCTTGAAGATGTTTTAAGGTTGCTAACGCTTGTTCCCATTGCTTAGCTGCGATTTGTAATTCGGCCTGAGTTAAACCAACTGCAATTTTTGCATCGTCCGCATGGTGGATGGCGTCACGTAAATAGTTATCACGCCGTGCAAAAGCATTTTGTGCCTGCGCTGCACGTGCCGCACTAAGATAGTGAATTAAAGGAGTATCACTAATTTGAGCAGCTTTGACTAAAGTATTTTCTGCACTTTCCCACTGTCCTTCAGCAAGTTGACACAAGCCATCAGTCGTTAAACGTTTAGCTTTTTCATATTGTCGCGACTTGCCCCAGTTTTGAAATTTGCTACCAATAGATGCCGTGTGTTTGCAAAGGCGTACGATAAAATAAAACAAAATAAATAACACCACAAAAGCAACACTCGCGACCCACAAACTTGTTTCTAAACTCCAAGTGCCGTATGAAATTAAAACATAGCCAGAGTCTTTAGTGATGAGGTAGCCAACGCCAATGGCAATTAAAAGTAAAATAAATCCAATAAGGAGTTTTTTCATATCGCGACTCCTGGGTTTACCTTAGGTAAAGGTGCTGGTTTTGCAGGTAGTGTTTTTTGAGGAAGATCAGGATGTTTCGGTTGTGCATGAGGTGTGGGTGATTTTGGTGCGGGCTTTGGATAAATTTGCGCTGCGGTGCTACCCATGCTGGCATAAATGGCGGCAAGTGAATTAGAGATATCCGGTGTTTTTGGTTTTACGTTAATTTGTTGCAAATGCTTAAGGGATTTCACAATCTCTTCGGTGCCATTAGCGCTGGCAAAGTATTTTTGTAGCCAGTGCTCGACAGCTTGCAAGCTGTGTTGATAGAGAATGGGGCGTTGATGCAGCACCGACCATTCTGCTTGCGCTAATTTAATTTGCATATTTTCTTTCGCAAAGGTGACTTCTTGCGGTGTTAACAAGCGCACGCGCGGCTGTTGGTGGTGACGTATTGTCACTAAGTTTTGTAAGCCACTTAAACTATGCCAAAAGCGTCTATACCAAGGTAAATGCGCAACGGATGATTTTTGACTGATTTGTTTTTGGGTGGTGGATTTTTTAAAAGCGCTGGGTAGAACTTGTAGTGTTTGAATTTTTTTATTAATGGCATCTAACTGTAACACCAGGTTAGCCACATCAAGCTTTGGTGCTTTGCTTAAAGTAGCTAGGTCAGTACGAATCGATTGTTTAAGCGTATACAAGCGCGGGTCATCTAAGTTGCCAAGTTGCTGGTGCGCTAGGTTTAATAGCTTAGTAGCCGTTTGCGTATCATGATCTAAATGCAAATGTAAATTCGCAAGGTGTAATAAGTAGGCGACTTGACTCAATGTGCGTTGGGTAATTTGATTGCCGGTATTTTTTAAGGTTTGCTCAAGATTGGTTTTAATATCCGCTTGCGATTGTTGCAAGGCTAAAAATTGCGATTTGATAACATTGACATTGGCTTGGTTTTCAAGGCGACTTTCTTCAATTTTATTTTCCAGCGTTTTAATTTGATTTTCGAGCGCCGCGTTAGCCATTGGTGGTGGCGCTTGCCGCGTTTGATACCAAAGGTAGGCAGCCGCACCCAGTGCTATCAATGCAAATAACAATGCAATAAAGGCAAGCAGTGTTGAACGAGAGGAAGGTGTTGGAGTGGTTTGAGTGGGTTTCGAAGAAGATGCTGAGTCAGCTGACATGAAATATTCCTTAGAATTGAGGACAAGATGAACGTCTATTGTACGATAATTCGTATCATTGAGAAACTGATTTGCGCTGCAATAGCGCGGCCACAATGGCTTGATCAGTTGCATTTTCAGCTTGAATTACCGGTTGATGGAGCTGTAAATCTTGGCAAAGCGTGACCATCTCAGGGCTAATCACTAGGATGGGAATGCTTTGTAACCAACTAAAGTGCGCTGGCCCAAGCATCTGCACTAAATGCGTTAAGCTTGTGGCGCTGGTGCTAATAATAATGTCGATAGATTGACGTTGTAAGTGTTGCAAAGTATCGCGCTCAATAGTGGGAGGACATTGCCGTTGATAACAGTGGGCGAGCGTCACGGTTGCACCGCGTTGTTGTAAAGTCTCTGGCAATTTAGCTTTGGTTTTTTCACCACAAAAGATCACAATCTTTTTTCCTTGGCATTGCTGCAATTCAGGCATCGCCAACAGTCCTTCGCTATGCCACTGCGCAGGCACGTGTGCAGTGATACCAAACTCAGCTAGCGCAGCTGCCGTCGCAGGACCCACGGCAATACTTTGCAAGTGCGCTGGCTGACTTGGCCAATGCGGCACACTGTGGTGCACGGCATTAGCGCTAATAAAAATAGCGATATCAAATTGCGCTAAATCAGCCAAGCAATGCTGCAGGGAAGGGAGCTGAGTAGTTGCAACAATTGTGATAGTCGGTAGCAGTAATACTTTGCCACCCAATGTTTCGATGTTTTGTTGTAAAGAGGCGGCTTGCTGTTTGGGGCGGGTAATAAGAATCGTGAGTGGGTCGAGTGGTCGCGTCATTTAGGTTATATCATCCAAAGTGATTATTTTAACAGCGGCATAGGCAGGTGTTTCGTAAGGATGAGCAGCATGCAAAGCTTGGAGTACGGTTTTCAATAAGTCATCTTCACAAACCATTTCGACACGCATTTCCGTTTCAACATGCACTGCATCGGTTGTGCCGCAATAAGGATTGCTGCCGGCTAAGGCGCGAAATTGACCTTGCCCCGCCGTTTGCCAAGCACAACAATCGTAGGCACCCAGCTTGCCAGCACCTTTAGCAAATAAAGCGTTTTTTACAGATTCACAATGCGATTCAGGAACGTAGAAAGTGATTTTATACATGAGCAAAAATACTATATAAGTCGCTTTATGCTTGCAAGGAATTTATGCCAAGAGCTTTTTAGCGCCTTGTGCAATCAGTTCTTCTGCTACCGCAATACCAAGTTCGGCAGCTTGTTCAATCTGACGATTGGCTTCTGCGCGCAACAGTGTTTTACCATCCATACTGCCAACAACCGCTTTTAAACGTAATTCACCGTCATTAATTTGTGCATAAGCACCGATTGGGGTATGACAGTCACCGCCAAGGGTTTGGTTAACCGCACGTTCCGCATCAATGCAAGCAGCGGTGGGTGAGTGGTGTAAAAACGCTATTTTTTGCAAAGTGGCGGTGTCGTTAGCGCGACACTCAATACCAAGTGCACCTTGCCCGATGGCTGGAATAAATGTGTTGGGATCAAAGCGCTCATGGATACGCTGTGCTAGTGACAGTCGTTCTAAGCCCGCAGCAGCTAGCACGATAGCATCGTAGTTTTTTGCATCGAGTTTTTGTAAGCGAGTATTCACATTGCCGCGTAATAATTTAATGGTTAAATCAGGGCGCATAGCCAATAAAAGACTTTGACGACGTGGACTGGCTGTACCAACAACAGCACCGTGTGGTAATTCACGCAACGTTATTTTTTGATGCGAAATTAAAGCATCGCGTGGATCACTGCGTTGGCAAACTGCTGCTAGTTTTAAACCCGGCACGGCATGCACCGACATATCTTTAATACAGTGCACCGCAATATCCGCTTGGTCATTAAGTAATGCTTGTTGCAGCTCTTTCACAAACAGCGACTTGCCACCTAAATTGACTAAGGCCGTGCTGAGGTCTTTATCACCCTGGGTAACAAGCTCAATCAGTTGAATTGATAAGTCAGGATAAATGCGTTGAATGTTGGCTTTGATAAAATGCGCTTGCCACAATGCCATTGGGCTTTTGCGCGTTGCAATTCGCAGCGTTTTTACCATACGATTATCCTAAGCGTTCTAATAAAGCATCTTTCTGTTGCCAAAGTTCATTAAGCCAAGCCTGAAAGCGTTTGCGAAACAGGCGATCGTTGTAATAGTCACCGACTAAAGCAGGATCAACGGGCAATACTTGATAGTGCAGCGCAATGGTATCAATCCCACCCGACACAAATTTCCAAAGGCTAATTGGTTTATTGGAATATTGAACCGTCACATCAATAATGCCATCCAAGTGTTGATGCATTTCTTGATAAACCACGGCAATCCCAGCGGCTTTGGGTTTTAACAAGTGTCGGTAAGGTGATTGTTGGCGCTCATGTTTGGCTGCGGAAAAACGCGTGCCCTCAACAAAATTAATAATGGTGGTAGGAAACTCTTTAAATTTAGCGCAAGCTTTTTTAGCGGTTTCAATATCCTTGCCTTTTAGTTCGGGATTTTTGCGAATATCGGATTTTTTATGACGGTGTAAAAACGGATAACCAAGAAAATAACAAGCCAGACCAGCGACGGGTAGTTGCCAGAGTAATTCTTTTTTCATAAAAAATTTTAGAATAGGTGTTTTGCGATTAAAGTAGTCGTTGATAATTAAAATATCCAGCCAATCTTGGTGATTGGAAATCATTAAGTAAGTCCCTTTCGGGTTTAAATCTTGCGGCCCTTGAATATCAAATGTTTGATGTGCACTTAAATGAATTAGTAACCGATTAATATCCATCCACCAAATCGGCACGCGTGCAGTAATTTTAATGCCATGATGGCGCCAGGTTTTATTTGGAATAATCCACGCAAAAAAACCAAACAGTAACACCAGTGAAGCAGAAACGACTAAATTAATGGCAAGCAACACAATGGTGACAGCGCCACGCAATGCGTTAAACAATTTATTGATTTTCATTTTTTAGATTTTCCAGACCTTGATAGATATTGTCTTGTTGAGATTTTAATCGAACTTTAAAGGGGCAATTGAGCTGGCTTTTAGAAAAGCAATTACGATAACCACCTTGGTTTTTTCCCCAGACACTTTTGATTTTTTTAGTCCACTGACCGGGGGAGGGTTCTAATGCAAGCGTGTGATACACCAATAATACGGGGAATGCCGTTTTGGGAATGCCTTGATAAACACAGGTGATTTGCCCAACAGTCGCACCGTTCCATTGTGCGCCCGTAAAGCTGGTAATATGAGTCATAAATGACATGTCATAACTTTTCCAGCCGCCCGGTGCGGACCAAGTGCGTTCACTAAGGTTTTTTTTAATCGATGAAATGGCAGGGCAAAAGAAAATTTTAACAACAACACCATTGCTGGTGTCACCATTAGCCGCACAACTATTGGTGCAAAATAAAAAAGCAGCGATGGTTAAAAGAATCGTTATCAGTTGTTTGCGCATAGTGGGGCTATTGTAGTTGGCCGACAGTTTCTTGTCATCCTTTATTGATCTGCATGCGCTTATCACTATAATGGTGTGCAACCTGCTACTGACAAAAAGGAATGCGCTCATGGCCAAGCTTCACTTCTACTACTCGGCGATGAACGCCGGTAAGAGCACGACATTATTACAGTCGAGTTATAACTACCGTGAGCGGGGCATGGACACCTTATTATATACCCCGAGTTTCGATGATCGTTACGGTGTTGGCAAAGTCGCTTCTCGGATTGGTCTTCAATCCGACGCCTCTTTATTTGATGATGATTTTGATATTTTCGAAGACGTTAGCCGCAAGATCGCGGAAAATGCAAACATTAAGTGTGTTTTAATTGATGAAGCACAATTTCTCAGCCGCGAGCAAGTTGCCCAACTTGTCCGCATTGTCGATGATCTGAATATTCCAGTATTAGCCTACGGTTTACGTACTGATTTTAAATCAGAGCCTTTTCCAGGCAGCCTGTATTTATTGGCATGGGCCGATAACCTCACCGAACTTAAAACCATCTGCCATTGTGGTCGCAAAGCAACCATGAATATGCGGATTGATCAGCATGGTGACAAAGTGGTCGAGGGTGCGCAGGTGGAAATTGGCGGTAATGATCGATACGTAGCCACTTGCCGGCGCCACTTCCATCGCGGTGAAGCCATGCGTGTCGACATAGCAGTGGCAGCCGCTTCCGCCAAAAGTACAAGCTAACCAATTGATTTAAAATAGAAAAACATGCGACCGCTGATCGGTCAGAAGCTCTCGCATTTTGTACAAATACTGGTATAATCCGCAAACATGAATACCAGCCAAAATGACAATCACTCTCAAGCTTGGGTCGTTTGCTTATCAGCAGCGTTGTTTTTCTTCTACGTTTTTATTCAAATGAATGTGTTTAATGCCCTAGATCCGGCATTGATTCGCACCTTTCATATGCCAACATCTGAGTTGGGTCATTTAGCCGCTGCGTATTTTTATACCAATGTCTTACTACTTTTCCCCGCCGGTATTTTACTAGACCGCTTATCCACAAAAACTGTCATCATGGTCTCCATGGCGATTGCCGTGATAGCCACCTTATTATTCTCAATGGTGACATCAGTCTGGCAAGCCGAGATGTGTCGTGCGCTCATTGGTGTCGGCGGAGCATTTTGTTTATTGAGTAATGTGCGCTTAGCAACGCGTTGGTTTCCACCGAAACGAATGGCATATGTCATCGGTATCATTGTGACGATGGCGATGATCGGCGGCATGATTGCGCAAACCCCTTTTACTCTACTCACGGATCACTTTGGCTGGCGTCATGCCATGTTAGCCGATGGTTTATTAGGTTGTATTTTATTCGCCGTTATTGCTGTTTTTGTAAAAGACTTTCCACCTGGAAAAGAAAAGCTTTTCCAAGAACAACATCAACAGTTATTAACAATCGGTTTTTGGAAAGCGCTATTTTTTGCCATTCGTAATTGGCAAAACTGGTTAGCCGGTATTTATGCCTCATTGATTAATCTTCCCATTTTTATCTTCGCTGCTTGGGGCAGTTTATATTTAGTGGAAACGCAGCATTTATCACGTGACCAAGCTTCATTAGTCATTTCATTTATTTTTGTCGGCATGATTGTCGGCTCGCCATTTGTTGGCTGGATATCAGATTATTTCAAACGTCGTAAAACACCCATGGTTGTCGGGGCCGTCGCTTGTTTAGCGGTGGTGTTGGTGATCATGTTAATTCCACATTTAAGTTTTATCGACATGATTATTTTATTCTTCGCTTTGGGTTTTGCGAGCTCGTCACAGATTTTAGGTTATGCGCTGGTGGCAGAAAGTAACCCAGAAAGCATTACCGCCACGGCAGAAGCTTTAGCCGCGACGTTGATTATGGCCGGTGGTTGGTTAATCCCGTTATTTTCTGCGTTATTAAATTGGCATTGGAAACATGTTATGCAACTGCAAATTCCGTTATACAGTAGATCTGAGTTTGAAATCGCGTTGAGTCTATTGCCGATTGGTTTTCTCATTGCCTTAATCGCATCATTGTCAGTGACAGAAACCTTTGGTGGCAACAAAAGCGAAGCGATTGCAGCAGAAAGTGGTCAAGCAAAAATCCTCGAAGGTTCTGCTTAATAGTTTTACCCAACGATGAAAAAAACGTTTCTATTCATTTTAATCATTTGCCTATTTTTGAGTGGTTGTTCGCAGGCGCCGCCCAAGCACCCCAATAATATTTGTCAGATTTTTCGCGAGTACCCGAGTTGGTATTGGGCAACCCAACGAGTGGCTAAGCGCTACCACATTCCCATTAGCGTACAAATGGCTTTTATTTACACCGAGTCTAGTTTTCGCGCCAATGCAAAACCACCGCACCAAAAACTGCTGGGCATTATTCCTTGGTTTCGACCCACGTCAGCTGACGGGTACACCCAAGCAACTAATCAAACGTGGCGTTGGTTTGTAAAAGCCAATCACTTGCGCAGCGCTAATCGCACCGACTTTGCCACCGCCGCCAAATTTATCGGCTGGTATGGTCGCATCTTGCACCGGCGTTTGGGTATTTCATCTCAGCATGCGAATGCTTTATATCTCGCTTATCATGAGGGCATCGAGGGCTATCAATCGGAAACTTATCTCAATAAGCCTTGGCTGATCCGTTTAGCCACTCATGTACAATTGCGCGTTTTACGCTATCAACGACAGCTCTGGCATTGCCAACACCAACTGCCGAAAAAACCCTGGTGGCGCTTTTGGCAATAACTGTTCAAAGAACTTGCATCTCAGAAGATTCTCGCTAGACTACAAGCTTTCAACGACCAGCCGGTATATCAACATGGGCGCATGCTGCGACAGCAAAGACCAACTTCAACAAAAAAAACATATCCTTATCGCGGTATTGTTGATTAATACCCTGCTGTTTTTCACCCAATATACTGCCGCCACCTTGGCACACTCCAGCGCTTTATTAGCAGATGCTTTCGACATGCTCGGCGATGCCATCACCTATGGCATTAGCTTGTATGCCGCTTCTCGCGGTGGCACCTGGCTTGCCAAAGCCGCATTATTCAAAGGCTTATTAATCGGCGTTTTTGCTACTGGTATTTTAGCCAGCGCGATTCGCCACAGCCTACCTGGCCATCCAATTCCCCACACGAACTTGATGATTATTTTTAGCTTGCTTGGACTATTAGCCAATAC
>CAYXLV010000031.1:0-11978 GCA_964465995.1 uncultured Coxiellaceae bacterium
CACTGGGGTGTTTTTTTTCCCGTGGGGCCCTTGACCTTTTTTTGTTATTTTTTTTGCTTGTTCTTTATCTCTTGCTAGATTTAAAATTATTTCTAAAGTTCTATAAGGCGTGTGGTACCAAGCTATTTGGCTTTCTCCATTTTGAATTTCTGGCAGTAAGCTTCTATCTATTTTTTTATTAATTGCTAACTCTGTACTTTTCACATTGGACACATGGGTATTACTGCTATACGTCATGTGCAAATCAGCTAAGTTAAATTGATGCTGCTGCGCTTGCTGCTGTTTATTTTTTATTCTTTCAACTCCCATACACTTCCTTAATTTTGTTTTTTGCTGAGCTTCAAAAGGTTTATCAATTAGCGCTCAATTTTAAACCAATGATCTTCGAGACCACGCCTCAAGGGGTTTTTTAAAATTCTATAGCAACGCATTGCACACAATTTAAACTTGCAATACTTAGCGGTGATGGATAAGCACCTGATTGAAAAATTTTATTATTTTGTACAGCAGAATTTGTAATAGATGCCTTATGGAAATTGCGACTTTGACCCGTTAAAAGTTTCAATATTTCATCAAAATCAACTTTGGTGAACTGTTTTAAAACAGCATTGATAATGCTACATGTTAGCACCCACTGAATCTTGCTAATTAGATCTTTTAGCTTTTCATTTATCATGAGCTATCCTTGATGATAAATTTAGGTCTTGCAGAACTTCAGCGGGAACTCCGCTGCAACTCACATCGCACATTTAACATCAATACAAACTCAGCAGTCAATAAGAGAACTCAGATATAACCAGAAAAATAACAGACATACAACTACCACCCTAACTATCTGCTACCTCAATCACCAAAGGGAAGACCAGCCCATGGTTAACAATAAACGTGAAAGCTATTTTTGCATAAGCCTTAACTGACAAAAAAAATTTATTCTTAGAAAAAAATCGATACATACCAGATTGGTAATACATAATCAAAACTGAATAATGTCGCTAAACTATAGCTCTTCTATATCACCCTAGAAAATTATTAACCATCAAGCGCATGCTGTCACCGCAGAACCAAAAACTGTTAGCTAGTGCGAAAATGCACGACAATGCGTTGCCACCTCTTCCATAGAGTCTTGCACCGACTGATTTTCGTTGACAGCAAAAGTATGACTTGCAGCAAGTAAAACCGCAGTATCCTGTTTTATAAACTGAATAGCTTCATTAATTTGCTGATAAATATCAGGCGCAAAAGATTGTGCAATCTTATCAATGTGCAATACAACATCTTCCCAAGCTAGCTTTTGTGTCTTTTGCAACATATGCGCATCATGTTTCGACATCACCCCACGAAAACATTGCAATTTAATAATGGCATTACTATCGGCTAGACGAACGCCTTCTGGCGGCAAAAATCTCGACAGACCCGTTTCTTTTAATTGATTTAATAACGTTTGATTATTCGGCAATTGGGCTAACTCTCTAAGTTGACCAAGCGCCTCTCGATAAACCATACGCATCCGATAATCTAATAAATAGCGCCTGAAAACCTGCCTAGCGTAATCATGACTTGATTTCATTAGGCCCATATTTTTGTTAAAAATCTCAAGCTTATCTGCTACCAAATGTTTAGGATAAATTTTACTAATCTCACAACTAATCACCTCAGCATCAGCCATAATTTGCCGCAACTGTTGTAAGTAAACATCAAAATAAAATTGAATAGATGTCTTCCTCTGCGACTGCAGACGCTCATCCTTAAAATTGGCAATACTAAATTCAGGCAACAACTGCAATAAATTGATTTCCGCCAAACCAAAATCAATATCAACCAAAGCCCAACTATTATTGTTTGCACCTAACAGCCATTCAAAATCAATCGCAATCAATGAAAAAGCTGACATTTTTTCCAATAAAACGCGTTTACAAAATTGCAATCCCTGAGGTGGATCACTTAAATCGCTGGGCTTAATATCCTGTATATTGTTATCAATAACTGGTGCCAACAATGTATTGTTTAGATGCCGATCATTTCTACCAAGCAAGTCCCCCAAAGCCGCATGTTTCATAAAAGCCGCAATAAGCACTTTGCTAGCTTCAACCACCAGCGCTTTAATCTCATCGTATTCCATTTTATGCCGACATTGATATAAATTTGTCAACACAACATCAGCAGACAAACCCGGCACTGTCGGTGCAAGCATAAGCTCATCGTCGGCTTTTGTACCTGCTAACACCGCAGGCGTATCCGCATAACGCGCAAAATCAAAAAATCTTTTTTGACAATAAAAATACAACATCTCATTATAAGCACGATCTTGACTGGTCTTTTTAACAAACAAAGGAATTCTTTTTCTCACTGGCGTATTTATTTGAAAGGTCATTCTAAAAGTGCCATTTGCAACACTACAATCCTGAATATCCACCACCATAATTTTTTCATCAACCGACACTTGATACCGTTTGTGAAAATAAGCACTCAACGGTTCAAACCAACCATGCCGATTAAAAACATCTTGAAACGCAGTAAAAATAGTCCTCTTTAGACTAAGAGGCGCACCAGACACAACCCGCTGAAAGCTCTCAATAATTCTTATCGGCACAAACTGCTGCGCTCTATCAAAAAAAATAGCCTTAATTGGCGTTGGCTTGTCAAAATGTTTCAAAAACAATAACTCTTGCACATGCTGCACCGACACAAGCTGCTGACTCTCTTCAACACCACAAACACCAAACCGCACCAACAACTCTGTAATCTGCTCTTGCAACAACTTACAATAACCAACCACTTCCTCAGCCCGCGCCGACGGCGATTCCAAATTCGTAATAAACTGACGCATAAACCTCCCAGGACGCTCCTGCTAATTGTCACAAACACCCACCTAAGCTCATGATTTTTAAAAAGCACAAGTCTAGGTCGGTCCAGCTGGCGTCTCATTTAGCAGAAAATACCATAGCCCCCACTCACAACCAATCCATCTCATTCACATTGATCACAACTCTCACAGCGTTTAACAAGGCCCAAGCTAACCCTATGATTTCCCATAATGTACAGATTTTATTCGCCGTTTCTCAGGGATATTTAAGGTTGCCTTAAGGTTATTGGTGTATTCTAGGACCCATATTCAGCAGGCTTAACAACCAACAAGGGTAACAAATGCCAGATATTAGCCACCAAGCAGTCCACCAGTTTTGGAAAGACTATCAAGACCCGATGATCTATCGGGTAATCTCGTTTATGGAAGGCGTCGAAGATTGGACCGCCGATGGAAATCCCCAGTTTGAAACAGCATTACAAGCACTTGGCGAAGCACTAGATGACGTTGGCAATATTGATTTACAACTTGAAGATGAAATGATTGAGCTTTGCACAAGCATTAAATCCGGTCGCTGCCTACGTTTATTAATGTGTCTCGACATGGCCTACCCTGGCGCTGCTGCAAAAGTCTTAATGCACGCCGAAGAAAACACTAGATCCGACACCGATACTCCCGGTATTTTTTTACGCCGCAATATTGTCTTTGAACGCTTACGTTTACTAGGCCGTGTGTTTGGAGAAGATCGATTTAAATTAGTTTTAAAAGCCCTCGAGGATACAGGATATGATTAAGTTTCAACTAAAAAATGCCCTTATGCTAAGCGCATTATTACTTACCGGTGTTGTTAGCAGTAGCTTTGCAGCCATGCCTAGCAGCCTACCAAAAACCTGCGCTTATTATATTAACCAATCCACAGAAAGCTTCAGCAACAACCCTCAACATGCAGCGAGCTTAGCCGGCACATTAAATGAATGCAGCCACTATAATGTTTGCAGCTATATTAACGGCGTTAAAAACTGCTCCAGCAAATTGGCTAATATTACTTTCTTAAGTAACTTTTATTCTGATAGCTCCAATCTTAATGCCAGCTCAAATAGCTTTAGCCAAGCTTACCAAGGACAAAGTGCTGCTCCACAAGCCGTAGCTCAGCAACAAACAACTAGCCCAGCACAAGCTGCTAATCCAAATAACACGACTACTGCAGACACAGGCACAAATACGAATACGAATACGAATACGAATACGAATACGAATACGAATACAGCTAATGACAACACAACAAACGCTGCATTTGTAGCCCCCACCACCAACAACAACACCAAACAAACAAATTCAATCCGCTGGTTTTAACATTAACAAAGGTCAATGATTATGAAAATTTTCAACAAAAAAACTCTACAAAAAATCGCCATTATCAGCGCAGCCACTCTCTCAACTGCCGCCATGTCCACCACGGCGTTTGCAAGCAATAGCAACAACAACAATAATAATATGCAAGCCAGCAGCATCGTCAAAGCCATTCAAGACTTAGGCAATGAAATTAAAGCCCTCACCTTTGCTGGCGTAAAAGCCGTCAATAACACCATGTACCAGTTTGATAAAAACCTACCCGGCATTATCCAAACCAACAATGCACACAGTGCCGTTAACACCGCCACTAGCGCACAAGCTTATAAAACCACTGAAAATGACCTGCAAGACACCATGCAACAATTTCCAGACGCCGCGTTAACATACAACTTTAAATCACCCGACGTTGATGCCGCATTACAACGCATCCAAAAACGCAACAACATAGTTAATAAATTAACCATAGGCACCCCAGCCAGTGATACGCTTTATTCAGATGTGCAAAACGTCGGTGGCAGCTCATTTTTCACCGGCGGCTATAAAGTCACTAAGCCCACTAAAATTCACGACAATTATTTTAATTTTGATTCACTGATCGTACCCAAAGCATACAATCAAGATGAACATACAGCCGCGAGTCGTTTTATTGAATACCTCACCAAACGCTACCAACCCTTAGGCAATAAAATAGATTTTAATTTACTACGCGCCACCTTAAACCAATATAAAAACAAACCCGAACAACTTGGCGAAATGCTTAACAGCTTTGTCACCAGCAAAGCCTACAAGCAATATCAATTATCCGTTCGCTCACTGTTGGCCTCACGCTCAGTTGCCTTAAGCAATATGAACCAGCTCATGGTCGAACGCACACCAATTAAAACCACACAACCTAACGCCGGTCTTGCTTCACTTAGCGAAACTATCGGAGTGAAACCTTCCGTAATCTACAAAAAAGATCCAAATAACCCTTCAGAAAAAACCAAATACTACGTGTACGCAAGCCCACTACAAATCTCAAACTACATCGCCAATCATCGCGCGAACAGCAAACAGTGGTATCAAGATATGGCCAAAGCCTCTCCTGCCACCGTACAACGCGAAACGCTTTATGTCTTAGCCGAAATGGAAAGCCAAATGCAACGCCAACATATCGATAGCGAACGTTTATTAGCAACCTTAACGGCCATGCAACTAGAAGCCAGCGCTGGCAATGCCTTAGCATTACAAACTAAAGCACGTGCAGTGAATACGGAAATTAAAAGCTTGGCTGGCGAACAAACTGACAGCAAATCAAGCGCATTAAGCAGCTCTTAAAATACAGCCCCTAAAAAAAATCCCGCAACTTGTGTGCGGGATTTTTTTATCTATATTTTTTTTTCTACCAAAGGCTCAGGAATTAGTTCATTATTTGCCTTAAGATCCTTAATGACCTCCGCCACAGACGGCCAACGCTGTCGCTCACCAACATAAGCACCACCCCACGGCCGAACGCGCAATGGATCACTAACCCCAAAAATACCCAATGTCGCTGCATTAACAGCCGCAGCAATATGCATAGGCCCACTATCATTAGCAATCACCTGATTCGCGCCAGCCAAAATCGCCGCATAAACATCAAGCTTTATATTCGGTAAAACCAATGCACCTGGTAACAACGCACGACAATGCGCTTCCTCACCCGGGCCTGGACAAGCAATAATGGTGTGACCGTTTTGCTGTAACTGCTGACAAAGCGCTGCCCAATGCGGCCAAATTTTTGATTGCCCCGCATCACCTTGCCCGGTAGCTAGTGGACATAACACCCAATAATCCGCCTGAACATTATGTTGTTTTAAAATTTGCTGTGCTTGTGCAACCGCGGAGTCAGGCACCGGTAAATGCAAACTACTGGGCATAGTTGCCGGCCAACGAAGCGCTGGAAACCATTGCTGCATGACAAAACTGGCCAAATCCCAAAAATACGCCACTTCATGCTGACCAGCTTTTTTCTGCAAACCTTTTGCCAATAAAAAACGCCGCGCATCCGCGTAATAACCAATCACTTGCTTACCCGCCAAGCGTCCCATCCACGCACTCGAAAAACTATTTGGCAGCACCAATAATTTTTTGCAAGCCACTTGACGCATCACCCGACTCGCTGACATTAATGAACGCGGCACACTGTAACAAACAAAGTCATAACCCGCCAATAAATCATGCACCCAACCACGACCAAACACATGCAGCTCAATCCCAGCTTGCTGCAATGCATTCAGTGCCGGCAACACCATCATGGTGTCGCCAATCCAATTTGGCAAACGAATAATTAGCGCAGGCTTAGCCATATTTTTTATATAATTGCGGATTCAAGCTTGGATCATTGTACATTTTAAATTGATGATACACGCGAAACGTGCGTTTTTTGGCTTGTATTTCGTCGAGCAATTCTTGCAAGCATTGTTGTAGTTGATCACGCTGCGCCACAATCACCGTTAATTTTTGCTGACATTTTTCGATATGCGCTGCCTCAGCATCGCGACGTTCAGCTTGCTCGCGCATGTGATATTCTTTTAACGCCAAAATTGATAAACGATCAATAATCATTCCCGGCGTTTCTGAATGACAAGGTGCTGTTTCACTGGGCTGATAATGTTGCCATACCCAGGTGTCCATCGCTTCCATCATATTATTGCGTTTTTGATTATGCTGATCGATATTGCGCTTGGCTTGATAAACATATTCAAAACCACAATCATCACGTCGCGCCTTATCTTCCTCATGCCATAAATTAAAATTATGCAAATGATTTTCTTCGGCTAACGCATAAAAACCTTGCGCAGTCACTTGCCCGGCTTGATCATGCCAACGTTCAGTTTGCTGACTGTGCAATGCGACAATTTCTTTAACATTAATCATTATTATTTCACCTTGTTAAAATTAAGCGATCACTGACTACACCCTGGCATACTCATCGGCAAAGCGCACGATATCATCTTCACCTAAATAAGTACCGGTTTGCACCTCAATCATCACTAATGGTTCTTGTTGTTGATTCGCTAAACGATGGCGAGTGCCTTGTGGAATATAAGTAGATTGATTGGCTTGCAATTGAAATGACTCCTCACCTTTAATCACATCCGCTACCCCAGCAATAATCACCCAATGCTCAGAACGATGATGATGCAATTGCAACGACAATTTCGCACCAGAATTCACCACAATACGTTTCACTTGAAATCCCGGACCTTGTTGCAAAGACTCATAATAACCCCAAGGTCGATAAACACGTCGATGCGTTTGCGCTTCACTGCGTTGTTGTTGTTTTAACTGAGCCACGATATTTTTGACAGCTTGCGCTTTGGATAATGGTGCGACCAAAACCGCATCGGCTGTTTCAACCACAATATGATCCTCCACACCAACCGCAGCAACCAAACGATCTTGTGCACGAATATAAGAATTTTTCACATCCTCAATTAATACATCACCAACCGTGACATTACCTTGCTCATCACGTTGCCCCACTTCCCATAAAGAGGACCATGCACCTAAATCATTCCAACGCGCAGCCAATGGTACCACTGCCGCACGCTGCGTTTTTTCCATCACCGCATAATCAATCGAGTCTTTAGGACATGCAGCAAATGCAGCCGGATCGACCACCGTAAAATCTAAATCTTGTTGACGCGATAAAAATGCTTGTTCACAGGCTGTTAACATTGCTGGTGCTTGTGTGGCTAATTCATTTAAATAAACCCTAGCACGCATTAAAAACATACCACTATTCCAAAGATAATTTGGATCGGCGATATACGTTTTGGCTTTTTCCAAATCGGGTTTTTCAACAAACTGCGCGATGCTTGATGCGGCATCACTCAATGGAGCACCCGCTTCAATATAACCATAGGCAGTTTCCGGATGCGTAGGTTGAACACCAAAAGTGACTAAATAATCTTGATTCGCAATCGTTAATGCTTGATCGACTGCTGCTTGAAAAACCTTGTGATCATTCATCAAATGATCAGCCGGCAATACTAACAGTAAGGCTTCTTTATCGATTCGCATTGCTTCCAATGCTGCAATCGCAATCGCAGGCGCCGTATTTTTTCCAACCGGCTCTAATAAAATATTGGCCGGATGCATATCAATAGCTGCTAATTGCTCAGCCACCATAAACCGATGCGCTTGATTACAAATAATCAGTGGTGCGGTTGTTTGCGATAATTGTGCGGCGCGTAGTGCCGTTTGTTGGAGTAGGGTTTTTTCACCCACTAAATTGAGTAACTGCTTGGGATAAATATCACGTGAGAGCGGCCATAATCGATTGCCTGAACCGCCGGAAAGTATCACTGGAATTAGCATCAGTTCCTTCTTGCAATAAGTTGACAAAGTTCTGTTAAACGCCGGGAATTATGTCACAGAATCGGGGCTTGTGCTAATCTTCGCCGCCCGTATTGGTGCTGGTATCTGTACGTTTCGTTGCACAAGTAATTGCTGAAACTGTTGCCACACCTTCGCTGGCGTTAATTCACCTAAACAAGCAGGGCGCTGCGAAGTTGCCGAGGCATAATGACACTGCCGTTTATGACAAGGCACACACGCTGGGTGATTCGGTGATAACGCAAAATCCAATTGTGCATATGGACCATGGCGCTGCGGATGAGTCGGTCCAAATAAAGTCAATAACGGCACAGCCAACGCATCCGCTAAATGCATAAAACCGGTATCAACTGCCACCGCCGCGCTAGCGTTTGCTAATACAGCCGCAACGCCGGTGATATCTAACGGTGGTAAGATTTCCGCATTTGTACACGTTTGAACAATTCGTTGTGAGCGCTCAAACTCTGCCGGACTTCCCCAACAGACTTGCACTTTAAATCCCGCACTCTCTAATTGTTGCGCCAATGCGATCCAATACGCTTCTGGCCAATGTTTGCTCTCCCAAGTCGTGCCATGAATCAAAACAACGTTGCGCGTGGCAACGGGTTTGGCAAATTGCTGTCGATCAATCCCATAATCTGGCGCCGTGTTTGGCACCGAATAACCACCTGCTTTTGCCACCAATTCACGCAAACGCTTCACTGCATGTTGTTGATAAGTAACTTGAATTTTTTGCTGATAAGCAATTGATGCCAATGATTCACGCGCTGAAGACCAATCCAAACCACAGCGCTGACCGCGCGCTAACCGTGTCCAAACAGCACTCTTTATTAAACCTTGCGCATCAATAATAAGATCGTATTCCCGCGCACGTAACTGGCGCAAAAATTGTCGACATTCTTTGACCCATCCACGCTGCCAACCGCTTTTGCGCCAACGTCGCAAAGCCACTGGAATCACTTCTCGCACTGCCTGATGCCAACGCGGAATCATCGCAAAACGCTCTTCAACTACCCAATCAATCTGCAAATTGGGATCCGTTCGGCTTAAGTCCGTCACCGCTGGCAACGTATGCAGCACATCTCCCATCGAAGACGTTTTAACAATTAAAATTTGACGACTTGGCAAGGTAGCAGCTCGCTGGGCTATTGAAAAACAGCGCTCATTAAAACAGCCAACTGCCATAACAGCAACTACTGCACGATAATAAATTGATAAAAATATGAACAAAACAGCCGCGAGCACAACACTTGGATTACGGCAACGCATTCAATATACTGGCGATGTCTGCACAATCGAGTATCAACATCTACATGCAAAAACTTAGCGTTATCATTATTACTTGCAACGAAGCGCACAATATTCAGCGCTGCCTTGAGTCGGTTCGTTTTGCAGATGAAATTATTGTGATTGATTCTGGTAGTGTTGATGACACAGTAACCATTTGCCAACAATATACATCACAAGTATTTAGCACCGACTGGCCAGGCTATGGCCCACAAAAAAATCGCGCACTGGCTAAAGCCACTGGTGATTGGGTTTTATCATTAGACGCTGATGAAGTATTAAGCGACGCCCTACAACGAGACATTAAACAACACATTCAAAACACTCACTACCATGCCTTCACTTTGCCATTTACCACTATCTGGTGGGGCAAAACCATTCAGCATGGTGATGTGGGCACGGATCATAAGTGTCGTTTATTCCGTCGTGAGCACGGCAAGTTTAGCGATGATCAAGTTCATGAAAGACTGATTATTAACGGCGCCATTGGCGCATTGCAACAACCGTTATTTCACTATTCCTACCACTCTTTAGAAGATTTACTCACCCGCATTAATCATTATTCAACTGATGCCGCCACAATGAAATATCAACGCGGCAAACGTTGCCGTTTAAGCGTGGCTATCTTTAAAAGCGCTTGGGCCTTTGTACGCAGTTATTTTTTACGGCGTGGTTTTTTGGATGGTGCGATTGGTTTAATGGTGGCAATCTCCAGTGCTGAAAGCACGTATTACCGATATGCCAAATTATATTTATTAAGCGAGCAACAAGCATGACAACTTATTATTCCAAACCTTGCCAACATCTGTCTCAATACAGCATCGTGGCGACTGCATTTTTTTTACCGGTGTCGATTACATTAACCGATATATTTTATCTTGCTTCGGTATTTTTTGTGTTAATTGCTGGCAACTGGCGTGAAAAATTTCGTCAAATTATCAATAACCCGATTGCGCTTGGTTTTTGGGTGATCTTAGGCCTTTTTTTCTGGGGACTCACGTATACCATTGCACCGTGGCACGCAGCTTGGCACGATATTTATAAGCATCATTGGTTATTGTTCACACCTTTATTAATGACAATCTTTACTGAAGAGAAATGGCGTCGCTATGTGATCAATGCTTTTTTAATAGCGATGATGGGAACGTTGCTCTTATCGTATGTTCAATATTTTGATCTTGCGCAAATCAGCCACAAGTTTAGCGGCGCAGATATTTTCTTTGCGCATATCGTCCAAAACTTTTTTATGGCATTTGCGGCGATGTTATTATTGTTACGTTTTTTTAATCACAGCTCACCACGTTGGCTATACGGTATTTTATTTTTACTCACCGCCTATAACGTTTTATTTATGAGTACGGGTCGCACCGGCTACATCGCTTTTGCGGCTATGCTAGCGTTTGTGTGTGCCAAGCAGTTTGGCTGGAAGGGTTTATTGACCGCCGCCGCAAGCATTGTGGTTTTATTTGGCTTAGCCTATCTCGCATCACCGGCTTTTAAATTACGAATTGACCGCACCATTCACAGCCAACATCAATATACTAAAGGTCATACTCACACCTCACTCGGCTATAAAATTGCTATGGCTGAAAACTCTTATCTTTTATTACTGGAGCGCCCCCTATTTGGCTTTGGCACTGGCGCAATTAAATATGCTTTCCAAACCCTCCCCAAAATGGACACGGATAAATCCGGCATTGTTGATTATGTAGAAACCGGTTATTTAAATATTGCATTAGAATTTGGTTTAATTGGGTTAGCGTTATTTTTGTTATTTTTTTACTTGCAGTGGCGTTATAGCAGTCAATTAAACCCTAACATCAAAACCATTATCCAAGTTTTTTTAATTGGTTATTTAATCGGCGCCATCGCCAATCCATTTTTCTTGTCGTTTTGCGAAGTGCATTTGTATTCAATCCTAGCGGCATTGGCGTTTAGTGGTTTACCATTACGGCAGCAAGCCTTAGCTAAGACTGATCAACCAGCCACGGAAGTTTGCGCATCAGAAAATTGCAGTTAAGTTTGTTATCTCTCTTATGAGCTATCGCGATTTTTTTTAAAATATGTGCGCTTAAGCAATAAATACTAACAAAAAACAACATCCCCCGTCATCCCGCCATCTAATCATTACCCACAAGTCAGGAAAGCAAATTTGAAATTATTTTTTGTGGGT
>CAYXLV010000032.1:0-11946 GCA_964465995.1 uncultured Coxiellaceae bacterium
AAGTAAGAGTGACTAATCCAGCGGCGGTTGTGCTGATCACACCGGTGTTAACAAAAACCGTGGTTAAATAGACGGCGCCAATTAAGCCAAGCCAGTGCAACAGTTGGTGCCAAAGCGTGCTGGTTTTAATTTTATGTTCGCCGCGATGCAGATACCAAAATAACCAAAGACTTAAACCCGCATAGACGAATGCCATAATGCGACTATAAAGCCAGTAACTGCTTGGGTGTAGATTCATAATAATGAGACCGAGAAATGCCAGAACTAGCATGATAGTGCAGACAGTGAGACGAGCGCGCCAGCGTTTGTGAATATGAGCATGCTTGGCGTTTTTTTTGGCGTTCATTGATAACATTCCATGATGGACTCACCGGAAATTTTTCCTTGCGAAGGCAGAATAACGTTATGTTAATTTGTATAAAATTGCAAGAATCAAAAAATGTAGTGCATTTAAGTATGAATTTAAAGTTGTCAAGCGTTGGTTGAAGTGATATAAAACCGGTCCTGCAAGCAACCTTGGGCATAATCAAATGAAAACAGCGAGTTTAACCCGTTAAGCTTTCTTATCGCGCTAGCGATGTTGTTGTTTTTTTTGAATTAATTAGGTGCTTATCATGTCTCATTTTAAAAAACGTATTGAATTACTTAAGGCCCCGGCTTTTCGCTATTTTATCTTAAGCTGTTTGCTCAGCATGTTTGGTGCGGGTATGGGTTACATTGCGATGACTTGGGCAGTATTACGCGGTCATCAAGCAGTGAGCGCAGTTGCTATTTTGATGATTTGTTTTTGGTTGCCCGGCGTTATCTTAGGTCCCTTTATGGGGGTGATCGTTGATCGATATTCACGCAAGTGGATTGTTATTGTGGCCAATGGTATACGTGCTTTATTTTACATTGCCGTTGGTATTTTTCTTTATTTTTCTTATTCAACTCAAATGATTTATTACCTTGCTTTAATTTCAGGCGGAATTTTTGCGATCTATGGTCCAGCGATTATGCGATTTATTCGTGAAATCGTGTCTAAAGACGATTTACTGTACGCCAACTCCACTATTGATATCGCTTATGAGGTCGGCAACATTCTTGGTATGGGCACAGTGGGTGTTTTTATTGCTTTGTTTGGTGTTCAAATTGCCTTGATTGCCAACGGCATTTTCTTTTTGTTGGCTATTATCCTATTAATGTTTATTCCTAAAAACGCATTATTAACCTATGAGCCGAAAAAACCTGCGTCACTTAATATTATGAATGACTTTAAAATCGGTTTGCGTTACTTGCTGGATCGAAAAGTCTTGATGGTCATTTACACCGTGCAGTTATTAGTGATGGTTGAGTTTATGACAGCACCGGTTTTACTAGCGCCTTTTTCTAAAATACTGTTGCATGCCACTGTTACCCAGTTTGGTCATATTGAAGCAGCGTTATCGATAGGTATTGTTGTTGGTGGTATTTTTCTGCCTTGGGCGGCTGAGAAGTTTGGTTTGGTGGAAACCATTATGGTGATGACCATGAGCTTAGGCGTATGCTTTGTGTTGTTTAGCTATAACCGCTCAATCAGCGTGGCCGAGCTTTTGTATTTTATTATTGGATTTAGTGCTGCGGTTTGGCCATTGATTATTACTAAGGCGCAAAACTTAACCGATGTTGAGTTTCAAGGGCGGGTACAATCCACTTTTAATAGTTTGGCTGGTGTTTTAATTTTAACAATCTATTTGTCGGTTAAAGTGAGCAGTCACTATATTTCTATTCCCCATTTATTTTGGATCGAAGCGGTGATTGCCGCTATTGCGTTAATACTTGTGTGGTGTTATCGCAAAGCGTTAGCGTAGTGGTCGCACCCAGGGATGTAAGTGTTGTAGAGAGCGAGGTAGTTGGTGATAAGCGGCTAGTGCTTTTTGTTTGCTGGGGTAATGACCATACGCGATGATATACCACTGTTGGTGTTTATAATGCGTGCTAATAATTTTGGCCGCGGTTTGTAGGTGGTGTTGATTAATATAGCGTTGCAAGTGCTGCTTGTGTGGGCTGGCCATCAGTTGCAAAGTGTAGATATGTTTTGAGAGTGCGGATTTATGGGTCCCGCGGTCACGGCCGCGGGATGACGAAACGACGACGCCGCGGGGTGACGATACGACGCTGCGTGATGACGGCACCGGACTCGTCATTGCGCGACGAGATCGCGCAATCCAGGGGCCGTTTACAGACCCCCCAATTAAATCACCCGATGACGAGCGCCGCTTTAAAAGATGCTGCAGAGCCGACTCCGCATAACGCGCCGCAGCAGACTCCGAACTTGCGGTAATCGAATCATTACTTTGCTGTTGAATCAGATCACTCGGTTTCGCATGCGTTGCTGCAGCGACCGACATTTGTTGGCGTTTTTCTTTTGCAACTTGCTGCATAATTTGCTTAGCAGTGACCGGTTGATTAGCTTTTAAATAAACTTGAGCAATTTTGGGAGGTTTGGTTGCTTTAGGTGTGGGCTTGGTTGCTACAACATGAACAGGCTGATGACTGGCAACCATAGCGTAGGGTTTTTGATAAAACCACCACATAAACACACCAAATAACAATAAGGATGTAGAAGCAAGCACGCGCACTGTGAGTTTATTGCGCGGCAAAGACAGCTTAGGTTTTTTCTTTTTAACCGGCGCTGGCTCACCAATTAATGACACTAATAACTGATTAATATTCTCAGGCAAACCATTGGATTGTTCATACACTTGGTTAGCAATGCGTTCCAGTAAAGATGGCGGTGCCTCAAACTCTTGTTCAGCTAAGCGATCTTTAACACTATTGTAAACCTCTTCACGTGATAACTTACCTAAGGTTAATGTTTCCAATGGGTGCGGCCATAGGCAATGAATTTTTTCTTCCAGCCCAGGTTTGCCAGATAAGATTAAATGTAAAAAAACTTTATGTTGTTCTTGTAAGATAGCCAAATGAATAATCGCGGCTAATACTGAAATCGGCAGCAAGTGCGCATCATCAACGACGAATACGCAAGGATGTTCGTGCTCAACAATACTTTGTAATATTTCACCCAATTGAATTTCAAGGCGCCCTTCTTTGGTGTCGGTTGGATTGGGTGTGGTTTTTAGATGAGTCCAGTTTTTGGTAAATAATTTGATAAGATCAGCAGCATTGATATTGTCATTGCCTTTTAGGCGGATGATATGTCTGGCAATGCGCATTTTCGCGACCATGCTGCTCAGTAAACGCGTTTTGCCGCTGCCTTTTTCGCCAATGACTAACAACAGTGGATTGTTGGAGCGTAGAAATCGCATTAGGGTGGTGAGTTGCTCGGTGAGTTGAGCGGCGGAGATTTTCTCTTTATAAGGCATTTTGCTGGTTCACAGTTCCTGCTAAAAATGCGTGCAAAGCATCATGGTTAATCGTGCTGGTGATTATGGCACTGCCAATATCGTTTAACAACACTAACCTAATCTGTTGATTTAGTACTTTTTTATCGTTTTGCATACTTGCGATTAATTGATCAGGTGTTAATTTTGTTGGCAAATCAGTGGGTAAATCACATTGCTGGATTAGCGCTTGAATACGATCGCAAGTGTGTTGTGAGAGTGATTGTGTTGCTACGGAAAGCTTAGCTGCTAAGACCAGCCCTGCTGCCACTGCCTCACCATGTAACCACTGACCATAGCCCAAGTTATGTTCAATGGCGTGTGCAAAAGTATGTCCTAAATTAAGCAATGCGCGCACACCGTGTTCTTTTTCATCAGCGGCAACAATATCACGCTTAATTTCGACGGCGCGTGCAATAGCGTGTTGCAGTGCCGATGATTCTTTACTAATAAGAGCCGTTATATTTTTTTCAAGCCAGGTAAAAAATTCTACATCTTTAATGAGAGCAGCTTTAATAATTTCAGCCAGCCCGGCTTTGAATTCACGCTCCGGAAGCGTATTTAAAGTGTCAATATCAATAATCACTGCACGCGGTTGGTGAAATGCGCCAATTAAATTTTTACCACCGGGATGATTAACGGCTGTTTTGCCGCCAACGGATGCATCGACTTGCGCTAATAGTGTGGTTGGAATTTGGATAAAGCCAACCCCTCGTTGAAAACACGCTGCTGCAAATCCAGTCATATCACCAATGACGCCACCACCTAGTGCAATTAATGTGGTGTCACGATGATGTTGCTTTTTAATTAAGCGATCCCAAATGGCATTGACTTGCGTTAATGTTTTGTAGGTTTCACCATCCTTTAAAATGATAGTGTCACAAACAGAGTCAATGAATGATTGTTGCAGCGTGGTTAAATATAAAGGCGCAACAGTTTCATTACTGACAATCAATACTTGTTGATTAACGATGTGATGATTTAAAAGAGTGCGTTGATTAAGAAGGTTTTCACCAATATAGATAGGGTATTCAGTTGTGGCTGTTTTAGCGGTGATCGTTTTTTGCATGGAGGCGATTATAGCAAAGAGTCGAGCTTGGATCAGTGATTTTTTTCAGAGATTTGCCATATTGTGTATTTTTGATCAATCGCTAAAATGTGTCGCGATAGCAAGAGCTCTAGTGTGTGTACGGATACCATGATCTTCTGAGGATGGGTCTTTACATTTTTCCACATGATGTAAAACAACCCCTAGGTCGCGCTAGGCTTTAGCTATCACCAAAGCTTTTTACATCGTCTACTATTTTCTGCGCAATCGTTTTTGGTTCCAACAAGTCCGTATCATAGATAAGGTTAGCAATTTCTGCATACAGTGGTTCGCGTGCTGCATTGAGTTGTGCCAGTTTAGCTTTAGGGTTGTTGCTCTCCATTAATGGTCGTACACCTTTGCGGCGTGACGTGCGTTCATATTGAATAGGAAGTGAGACTTTTAAATAAATAACGATGCCGTTGTCGTGTAAACGTTTGCGATTATTGTCGCGCACCACACAACCACCGCCAGTGGCTAAAATAATTCCGTCCAATGCAGTGAGTTCAGCAATAATGTCTTCTTCACGTTGACGAAAGCCGGGCTCGCCTTCTTTTTCAAAAATCCAACTGACTGTGACGCCACTGCGTTGTTCTATTTCTTGGTCGGAGTCGTAATAAGGTTGCTTGGTGAGACTCGCCAGTTGTCGGCCAACACTGGTTTTGCCAGAACCCATCGGACCAATTAAATAGAGGTTGTGTTTTTTCATGGGCGCTAGCATACCGAAATATCCTAATGGGTGCTAGACGCGGTTAATATCTTTGGAGTAACAAAAATCATGAGCTGTTTATTTTCATGAGTCTTTTTATGTTGTCGAAATAGCGCGCCCAAAATAGGAATTTTACGCAGTCCAATAATGCCATTGGTTTGGGAGGAGTTAATCTGTTCTAAAATACCACCTAACACAAAAGTTTGATTATTGTTAACAATGACTTGCGTTTTAATGTGTTGTGTTTTGATCGCTGGCACGCCATTGATAGTTAAATGACTGACTTGATCTTGATTAACCACCAAGTGCAGCAATAATCGATGGTGCGGCAAAATATCTGGGGTGACTTGCAAACGTAGCGATGCTTTTTTAAAAGCGACACTGGTAGCACCACTTAGGGTTGCTTCTTGATAAGGAATATCTTCGCCCGCTTCAATGACTGCAGGTTGTAGATTTAAAGTAATTAATTCTGGAGATGCAATAATTTTAGCAAAACCTTCTTCAGCCAGCGCCGTGATTTGCATATTTAATAGCGTGTTATCTTTGAGCGCCACAATTGGGATAGTGATACGATTCGCATCAATGCTAAAAGCGGGGCCATTTAAATGAAATAGTGTTTGTTGGCTGTCAGTTTGGCTGGTTTTAAAAATCACTCCAAGATCATGGATGTGATGATTATCGATGTTAATAATTTTAGCGCGGATGAGCACTTGCGGTGTTGGCTGATCGTTTTGTTGAATAAAGTGTGCAATATGGCGCAAACGAGCTGCGCTATCTTCGATGGCCAAACGATGTGGCGACACCAAAATAACTTTGCCTTGTTTGGATAGCAAGCCGCTTGATTGCACCAATTTTTCCATGGTGGTTGATTTTGAGTAATGAACGGTGACTGTAGTTGAGCTTAGTGCAACTTTGGTAGGCGCTTCTGTTTGTTCGACAATACTATTAAAAGGATCGTTAGCTAGCGCACTATTGCTGCTGATGAGTAACAATATACTCAAGCTAAAAATGCGTTTAAGCATGATAGATCTCCAAGTGTAACTGCATTTGTAAGGATTGGTTTTTAGAAAAGGTGACGGCTTTAATTTTGGTGAGCCACCATGCCTTATTAAAAGCCACCAATAATTGCTGCAGTGCTTGAAAGCGGCCGGTTAGTTGCAGCGTGACGCTCTCTCCGGTCATTGCTAATTTTTTATAGTGTTGTTGCTTGGTATCAGGTTGTAGTGCAATCAGTTTGATATTGAATGAGCGGCATAGTGCAGTGATTTGGCGTGTAAGCAGACTGATGCTGAAAGGTTTGTTTAGCTTGGCTAGCAAGGTTTGATGTTGTTTTTGGAGTCGCGTTATTTTTTTGTGTAAACGGCGCTGTATTTTTTGTCGGTGAATTTGCGCTTGTTGACGTTGGGTGAGATCTTGAATGTTATTGTTGAGTTGCTGTAAATGAGTCACGTTTTTTTCTAGCATTAAAAAATAACACAAACACGCGACTGCCAAAGTGGTCAATAGCGTTAGCAATATTTGTTGAATAAACAATTTTTTCATGGGCGTTACTGCTTGTTCGTAGTGAGCCAAAAATGAAAGCCATCAGTTTGTGAGCTGATGGCTTTCATTGTGAGTGTGGTTACTGCGGTGAGCTGCTGTAAAAGCTGCGTGACCGTGTTGGCGTGTTTTGCAATGCCTTTTAGATCAGTTTGTGCAGCAGTCCATCGCAAACTAGTGAGATGATAGTGATGTAATTTCAATCGCTTGAGTGTCGTGAGCAGCGCTGGTAGTTGCTGTTGTGGTTTGAGTTGTCGGCGCATAAATAACACAACACTGCGATAGCGCGCATATTGTTTTTTTAACTTAAGCACGTTGGCGTGAGTCACTGAGTTGGCAGCAGTTGATAGTAATTGCTCGCGATAGTGTTGTTGCCTTGCAATTTTATGATGGATTCGATATTGCTCCAGTAAACTGCTAGTTATGGTGATTAAAATCAGCAGTAGTGTGAGCAGATAAAAGCGCCGACGTTGTCGTCGTTGTTGTTGTTCACGCCAAGGTAATAAATTGATATTCATACCGGACTCCCCAATGCTAGGCCATAGGCCGTGATGAGCTCAGGTGAGAGCGGCTGATTTAACTGTTGGCTGACCCCGTTAGTCGCGATTTGGCACGGTAGGCCTAAAGTCTTGCTCAAATGGTAAGCCAAGTGTTGGCAGTGGTTAAGCTCGCCGATAAGAATAATTTTTTGAATCGCTTGTTGCCGATTGGAGCAGTGGTAATACTGAATTAAGCGATGCGCGGTAGCGATTATATTTGAGTAGCTTGGTTCTTGGTGGCAATAGATAAGCGCTTGTTGGTGTAAAACACCGAGTGTCATCGTTTGCGTATGCATTTTTAAGAGCGCAGTTGTATTGTCATTGTGTGGATCATTCAGCAAGTGGTTAATGGCATTGCAATCGCCGTGAATGTCTAAATCAATCGCACTGAGTGTGATATTAGCTTGTTGAAAAGTTTGGATAAGATGATCCGTTTTGTCACGAGGTGCTGCGACACTGCGAATAAATTGTTTGTTTTGATCGGCGTGAGGAATTTGGTAGTAATCAATATAGAGTGATTGGTTAGGCATCGAAAAAAGCCTCGTCGCGTTGTTATTTAAATATTGCATAATTTCATCAGCACTGAGTTGCTTGTCTAGATAAAGATCGTAGGTCAAAGTTTCATGTAGTGGCATACCAAAGATGATATTTCTACTTTTTTGACAGCACGTTTGTTGCAGCAAGCTTAAGGGTTGCTTGAGTTTGGCGGGTGACGATGCATCTAGCGCTAAACTGATTGTGTTGATCAGGCTGAATTGATTTGATTGTCTGCATAACTTAGCTGCATGAATCGCCTTATCCGACATCGTAATGCCAACATAATTTTTTTTAAAATGAAAAAGTTTTGAGAAAAGCATATCCATAACTTCCTTGTTGTGATTAAAGTTGGCTAAGGTTAATGAAATAAAAAACCGTTCGCAATACGGGTTAAATAGAGAGTGCATCTGCGCGTTTTGCCAAGTAGAATAGCGACAGCATTTTTTATAGCAGGAAGCAAGATGAATATTGATATATTGTGGACAGTAACGATAGCGTTAACCATTTTTACTGTTTTTTTAGTGGTTGTGTATTGGCAGCAATATGGGCCACAAAATTTTCTTTGGTTGTCAGATATCGGTTTGTTCTTAACTGTGTTGGCTTTGTGGTTACATTCGTCGTTATTGATTAGTATCGCAGTGATTGCGATTTTACCTCTCGAATTGATTTGGTTGGTGGATTATCTTTATCGTGCACTGACTGGAAAAGATTTGCTAAATATTGTTGATTATATGTTTGATCGTCAATTGCCAAAGTGGCTGCGTGCACTATCGTTATTTCATATTGTGACGCCGCTCATTTGGATTGGGTGTTTGCTAGCCTGGGGCTATAACCCTAATGCGTTGTTATATGCGGTGGTGATGGTTTGGCTTGCGTTTATTGCCAGTTATTTTTTGACCGATCCGGCGCTGTCCATTAATTGGGTTTATGTACCAAGAGTTCGACAGTGGCGAAAAGTGCCTACCTTTCTTTGGTTAATTATTTTAGTTGTTGGATACCCGCTCGTGGTGATTCTGCCAATGCATTTTCTGGTCGAGTACTTGACAACCTAGTGGCTCGGCCCTACCCTAGGTAAAAAAAGGAGCACCCCAGCTTTGATGCGTTTTTTTCGTCGTTTTATTAGTCACTTCTTTTGGGCTCTCTTGAGTTTAATGATCACCTTGGTCATTGTGTTTGGTGCAGTTTATACCTATGTTGAATTACAACTTCCTGATGTGAGTGTTTTAAATGATATGCATATGCAAGTGCCGCTGCGCGTGTATTCGCGTGATGGCAAGCTGATTGCAGAGTATGGTGCTAAGCGTCGCATCCCGGTGACTTTAGATAAGGTGCCAAAGCATTTGATTCAAGCTGTACTCGCCACTGAAGATGCGCGTTTTTATTCACATCCTGGGGTGGATTTTATTAGTTTAGTGCGCGCCGCTAAGGCTGTTGTAACGAGTGGTCGTAAAGTGCAAGGTGCCAGTACGATTACAATGCAGGTGGCACGAAACTTTTTTCTCAGCAAAAAGAAGACCTATAAACGTAAAATTAAAGAAATTTTATTAGCCTTAAAAATTGATAAAGAGTTTAGTAAAGATAAAATTCTCGAGTTGTATTTAAATAAAGTCTATTTTGGTAAGCGCGCCTATGGTGTTGCTGCCGCCGCCAAAGTGTATTATGGCAAAGATTTAAGTCAGTTAACCTTGCCAGAAATGGCGATGTTAGCCGGATTACCGCAAGCGCCTTCGCGCAATAATCCAATTAATCGTCCACAGCGTGCGTTAGCAAGACGCAATCATGTGTTGTCGCGAATGTATGAAGTGGGTTTTATCGATAAAAAAACTTATCAAAAAGCGGTTAAAGCACCGCTAACTGCTAAGTATCATGGTGCGGAGTTGCAAGTGCGTGCACCTTATATTGCTGAAATGGTGCGCCAAGTGTTGGTGAGGGATTTTGGTAAAACAGCTTACGATATGGGTTTGACTGTTTATACAACGATATTAAGCAAAGATCAAAATGATGCGAATCGCGCGTTACAACGTGGTTTGATTGCATACAGTGCGCGTCACGGTTTTCATCAACCCACTGAGAATTTAGGTTGGCCGAGTGATGATAAGCGTGCTGCTTGGGAAAAAGCATTGCGTAAATTAGGTAAGGTCGGGCCTTTGCAAGCGGCTGCAGTGACAACGGTTGCTTATCGCAATATTGAGGCCTTGTTAGCTAACGGTAAAACAATCACGATTGCATGGTCGGGTTTAGCTTGGGCAAGGCCGGCATTACGAGGTGGTTACAAAGGTGCAGCACCGCGGCGTGCGAGTGATATTGTGAAACCAGGCGATGTTATTTGGGTGCGACATAAGAAAGATGGTACGTGGACTTTAAGTCAAATCCCAAAAGTGCAAGGTGCTTTGGTTTCATTGAATCCACAAACTGGCGCTATTATTGCCTTGGACGGTGGGTTTTCTTTTCGCTTAAGTAATTTTAATCGTGTGGTGCAAGCAGAGCGCCAGCCAGGTTCAAACTTTAAACCATTTATTTATTCCGCAGCTTTAGCAAAAGGTTATACATTAGCCAGTTTAATTAATGATGCACCGGTAGTGGTGAGTGATACGGGTGAAAATTCTTTATGGCGGCCGCGTAATGATACATTAAAATTTTATGGGCCAACGCGTTTGCGCATTGGTTTAATTAAGTCACGTAATTTAGTATCCATTCGTTTGTTGCAAGCTGTGGGTGTTGATTACGCTTTAGATTATATTAAGCGTTTTGGTTTTAACCCGAATAAATTACCGCATACATTATCGTTAGCGTTAGGTAGCGGTGTGGTAACGCCATTAAAGATTGCAGTTGGTTATTCTGTTTTTGCGAATGGTGGTTATCGCGTTAAACCGTATTTTATTCAAAAAGTCATTGATGAAAATGGCAAAGTGATTTATCAAGCTAACCCCGCCAAAGCTTGTGATGCTTGCACTGCTGCAGAAGATGCAGTGACCGCTCCGCAAGCATTAACGCCACAAAATGCTTATTTAATTACTCAAGCGTTACGAGATGTTATCAAGCACGGTACGGGTCGCGCTGCTCGCGTTTTAAAACGACCTGATCTTGCGGGTAAAACGGGTACCACTAATGACCAAGTTGATGCATGGTTTTCTGGCTTCAACAGCAATATTGAAACCACTGTGTGGGTCGGGTTTGATGACTTAAAATCAATACATGAATATGGTTCACAAGCAGCATTGCCGATTTGGATTCACTTTATGCGCGGCGCACTTGCCAACACACCGGAAGCAACCATGCCACAGCCACCTGATATTGTTGCCGTTCGCATCGATCCACATACGGGCATGTTAGCGCAACCGGATCAAAAGAATGGCATCTTTGAATTATTTCGTAAACAAAACGAACCCACTCAAGAAACGAATACTCGCCCGAGCCATCTTTACTCGGGTGGTACTAGTGGTGATGCTGCGGCAGGTAGTGCTAGTGAGCCGTTGTTCTAATCTATTCTTTAATAAAAACTAAAGGTGAATGGTGTTGCAGAGCCAGTGCTTTTGGCTTTGATTTTATAACGTGTTTGTAGAATAGGATTAAGCAGTTTAATTGGGAAGTTATTCAACAACGCACCACATCCCATAATATCTGCGCCGCAATTAAACTTAATATACGCTTTTGAAGGCGTGATATTCCAAGAGATATTCGGTTTTACATAGAAATAGGTCGTTGCTGAATCAAAGTATCCACAATGATAATTTCCAGCAATTTTTTTTGATCGCCCGGCAGGTATTTGAATGGTTTTTTGAGGGTATGTGATGCAGCTATTTTTAGTGTATTTGACGGTGATAGTTAAGTTAAATCGCGATTGATTATTAAATTGAACATAAAGTTTCGAAGATTTTGCTGCATAAGCTGAGGCAGCAAACAGACTAAGAGCCAGTGGTAAAAAAGTCATTGTTAGGTATCTTTTCATAATGAGTAATTATAGACCCAATCATTCATCAGTGCCGGCCCTCCCCATTATCCTTGTTAAAACAGCGGAATCCGTAAACGCCCCTGGATTGCGCGATCGAGTTGCGCACTGATCATTATCCACAAGTTTTATTTTTACTACCAAAAGCCATATCTCGCATAAAAAAATGGCCATATCCTTTACATTACACTCACACCACAGCTGATATTGTTAGGCAACCTCTC
>CAYXLV010000033.1:0-11553 GCA_964465995.1 uncultured Coxiellaceae bacterium
GTAGCTATACCAAGCGCCGGCTTTTTCAATCACTTCATGTTCGACACCAAGGTCAATTAATTCACCTTCGTGTGAAATACCTTCGCCATATAAAATATCAAATTGCACTTGTTTGAACGGTGGTGCCACTTTATTTTTAACGACCTTAACTCGCGTTTCGTTACCTAAAATTTCATCACCTTTTTTAATAGCTCCAGTACGACGAATATCTAAACGAACTGATGCATAAAACTTTAATGCATTACCACCGGTTGTTGTTTCCGGATTACCAAACATCACGCCAATTTTCATGCGGATTTGGTTAATAAAAATAACTAATGTATTGGATTTTTTAATATTACCTGTCAGCTTACGTAATGCTTGTGACATTAAACGTGCTTGCAGCCCCATATGTGAATCACCCATATCGCCTTCAATTTCGGCTTTTGGTGTTAATGCAGCAACCGAGTCAACAACAACCATATCAACAGCCGCTGAACGCACCAACATATCAGTAATTTCTAAACCTTGCTCGCCCGTATCCGGTTGAGACACTAGTAACTCATCAACATTCACGCCTAATTTTTGCGCATAAATTGGATCCAACGCATGCTCAGCGTCAACAAATGCAGCGGTGCCACCTGCCTTTTGACAAGCAGCCACGGTTTGTAAAGTTAATGTTGTTTTTCCTGAGGCTTCAGGACCATAAATTTCGATAATTCGACCGCGTGGTAAGCCACCTACTCCTAAGGCTACATCTAATCCCAGCGATCCAGTTGAAATAACTTCGACGTCTTTTACTGCACCATCATCACCCAAACGCATCACAGACCCTTTTCCAAACTGACGTTCAATCTGACTTAACGCTGCACCCAATGCTTTGCTCTTATTGTCCATAGTGGCTCCTTGAAGAATAAATTTCACTATTATTACCATAATCGACGCAAGATGGAATAGCGGAACCACAAATATTCGCATCATGTACGCTATCGATAAAAACGCGCAAAAAACCTACAATTCTGTACCTAATTCAACCAATTCAAGTTCATTAATCATCCACTGCAACGCAAAACCAATTGCTAAACGGCGAATATGTTTACGACCACCTGTAAAATATTGATGCCGAGTTTGAATTGATTTATTTTTGAACGCCAACCCAAACCAAACTAATCCAACTGGTTTTTCAGGTGTCCCACCTGCCGGGCCTGCCACGCCGGTAATACTGACACTCAAATCTGCACAACTATTTTCCAATACACCAGCTGCCATTGCAGCAGCCGTTTGTTCACTCACTGCACCATAGGTTTCAATAATGGTCGTGGGGACGTGTAATAACTCCATTTTTGCTGCATTACTATAAGTCACAAAACCCCGATCAAACCAAGCCGATGAACCTGGTACAGCCGTTAACTCTTGCGCTAAACCACCACCCGTACAAGACTCAGCAACCGCCACTTGCAAACCACGTGCTTTTAAACCATTACCCAGCTGCTGACTCAAACTGTAATTAATATCAACCATAGCCATCCCTCCGTATGCTGGAAGCAGCATACAAAACTCATACTTAATTATCCAGCCATACAAACTTAGCTATCAGAATGATGCTCATCTTTATGAATCTGCGCAAAATGAATTAACTTTTGTTCCACTAAAAAATTCACGGTATCTCTAGGATATTTTCCATTGGCTTTACGCTTGCCAGCAGTCATGCCGGTTAATAAAGTCATTGCATCATTCACATGCTTCACCGCATACACATGAAATTTTTTCTGCTTCACTGCTTCCACTACATCTTCACGCAACATTAAACTTTGCGTATTTCCATCAGGAATAATCACACCTTGTTCGCCCGTTAATCCCATGCGCTGACAGACATCATAAAAGCCTTCAATTTTTTCATTGACTGCACCAATCACTTGCAACTCACCATGTTGATTAATCGAACCGGTAATCGCGAGTGATTGCTTAATCGGCACACCAGCTAATGCCGACAATACAACACAAAGCTCAGCCGCCGATGCACTATCACCTTCAATACAACTATACGTTTGCTCAAACGCAATGCTTGCCGATAAACTCAGCGGATGCTGCAAAGCATAATGCCCGCTAATAAAACTTGCTATTGTCATCACGCCTTTAGAATGCACCGCTCCACTTAAATCGACTTCACGCTGAATATCAACCACCTCACCATCGCCCAAACGTGCAATCGCCGTAATTCTAGAAGGATGCCCAAACATAAAATTACTTAATTCAATCACCGACAAACCATTAATTTGCCCCACTTTAGCACCTGTTGTTGAAATCAAAATAAGCTTGCGCTCAATTTCTTCATACAAACGATTACGCAAATTATCCACTCGCCGATCATGCCGCTGAAGTGCTTTTTTAACATCTTGCACATCGATTGCCTGCCTTTGTGCTTGTTGCGCCCAATAATCCGCTTCTTTAATTAAGTCACCAATATCTAAAATATGCATCGATAACTTCGTCACATCACCCGCCATCCGCACACTATGATCCAGCACCGCCGCTACCGCTTTACGATTAAGTGGCCGTAAATTGTCACGTCGCGCGATGGTTCCTAATAATTGCGCATACAAACGATTATTGGTTGCGGTACGTGGAATCTGCTCTTCAAAATCAACAGCAACTTTAAAGTAATCATTAAACTGCGGATCACCAATACTCAAATAATAATAATTGTAACGATCACCAACGAGGATCACTTTAATATTTAAAGGAATGGGATCCGGTAATAATGACAATGAGCGCGCGGACTCTGCGGTATGATTCACCGTATCAATAGTGATTGCTTGCGCCTTTAAAATTCGCTTTAATGCATCCCAAATATCTTTTTTATTGGTGACTTTACAAGCATCCAAAATTAAAAAACCACCATTTGCTTTATGCAAAGCGCCTGCACGAATCAAACTATAATCAGTAATCAACGCACCATACTGCGCAAGATGCTCAATGCGGCCAATTAAATTGGCATAAGTCGGATTATTCTCATACACCACAGGCGCACCAACCTGCCCGGCATGATTAACAATCACATTAATTTGATAACGATTTAAAAAAGGATTTTTCGTGGATTTTTCTGCCAGCAATTCGGAAATATTAAAGATCATATCTTGCTGCACATTTTCTAAATAATTCACAATAGCGGGAAAAGCGACATATTGTTGTTGCAAAGCAGCAATTCGTTCACCAATCGCCACTACCGTTAGATCTGCCATAATATCTTTAACTAAATCCCGCATATCATTTTTAAACTCTCCGGCAATACCTGCTGGCAATTCAATAGCAACCGGTCGTTCTGGGTCTGCAAAGTTTTGCACATAACACCAATCATTTGGCACTGGTCGCGTCTTGGCAAGCTCCGTAATCACTTGCTCAACAATGTCATATTTGCCTAAACCGGGTGAACCAAAAGCATAAATATTGTAACCCTCCTTCGTCATGCCAACGCCAAAATTCAATGCATCAATCGCTCGCTGATGCCCAAGCACACCTTTAAAATCGGCTAATTCCGCAGTTGTTTTAAAAGAAAAAATTTGAGGAGCTGTGATAGGACGCAATTGATTCGGCTTTAATACTTTCATCACCTGAGAATCCGTTTCCTTGTACCTATATAAAGTGTGGTATACCCACAAGGCGAATTCCAACCAGATTCTGGTGAAACCCGATTGACTGGTGCAATGCATTGTTATTATTAAGGATTACTCGCTAAATTGTGTGATTGATGCAAGACTGCTAGGAGCGAGGAAATTTGGCTAAGCTTGATTTTAGATCCCGCATTTCAATATACTCACCCGCCTCTTCACACAACCGCACTGCAAATGGATTGTCAGCATTGAATCTAGAACGATAATAGCCAACATAGTTTTTAAAAAAAGTGATCTGCGTTTTAGCATCATTACAAATATAAACGGACCTTGGCAAGCCATCGTAACAATCATCCGTATGAATAATACTAGTCGGCTGCAAAAGCTCAATATTTTCACGCACGTGATTAGCTGCCTTATACAGCTTAAAATATTGCAAATACCCCACAATATTCGACGCATAAACCATTATATTATTGATGCCATTATCCTGACAAAACTGCCGAATACACTCAAACGGTTTTTTATTTTCCCAAGGCTGCTTAACCAACTCGACCTCATTCACCATGTCGCGAACTGTTGCATAGCTGTATTTTTTGATGAGACTCTCAAAAAAACTTAGTGTATTTTGCTGTGATAAGTATGGAAGTTTCACATTATCCGCATTTTTATCAACCTCAAGGAAATCACCACACAGCTTGCTATTCTTTAATAATGCCAATAAATCTCCCGAACAAGATGAATAGCCTGTCAACCACCACCAGAAAGCTGATGAATGCTTTGCATCATAGGTCTTGTATTTAGCAAAAATAATTTTTAGTTGCTTCCAAAATTCAATAACTTTATCACTATTATCGACCAGGAAAATTTTTGGAATAGGCGCTGCATTTGACTTCCTCAATTCACAGGCCAACTGGAGCACACGTGCACCAGAAGTGGCGACCACAACGCTTGGCTGATCAGTCTTTATAGGATTGGGTATTTGAAAAAAAGGATCATTGCCGACTACCCGTACGGCATAATCAGTAGATGAACTTGGCTTTAGACGACGTAAGGATTGAATTGCATCAGTGTTTTTCATGCACACTTGTATAATACAAAGCCAACCGAACTGCAATCAATTGCAAGCAAAAATTAAAATAAGTCACAAAATTAATTACTGAAAATACTGAAACGTAAAGTTATTACGTCGACTCACGACACTCAATCACCGTCAAGTTCAGCGGACTGGCCATGCCTTTAATCGCACTAAAAATCATTGCGCCGCCCGAGTTCGCTTTAATTTCATGCCGAATTGCTCGATCAAGTTTAAGTGTGCTAATTGGCAAATCAATTAACTGCAGCAAATTAATATCTTTACTACCAAAAGAATCAATCGCAATCGACACGCCAAACGCTTTAAGCTGATCCAATGATTGCTTCAGCCGTTCTGACTTATCACTTAATACAGTGTAATCAATATTAAACTCAATCTCGCTAAGATTTACCTGCTGTTTCACGCGTTCCAATACTTTAAAAAAATCTTGCTGATAAATTTGGTATGGCGATAGCTTAATGCCTAGCTGTAAATTAGCTGCCGAGTGCTTTGCTTTTTTCTTTTGAAAGTCAGCATAACCATGCACTAAGACATGCTCTAATAACTCATTTGAAATCCCCATCTCTTCTACATACAGCAACACTTGATCAAACTCAACCACACCCACATCGGGATTATTCCATTCCACTAAACACTCATATCGAGAAATTTTATCGTCGCCAGGCAAATAAGCCGGCTCGTATTTCAAACATAATTTATTATCGGCAATGTCTTTTTTTAATTTTGCACACACTTCATCCGGCCTTAAATTAAAATTTAAGTCGGTACTGCTAAACTCTTCATACGTATTTTTGCCTTTGTGTTTTGCGCGGTACAAGGCAAGATCAGCAGACTTCATTAATTCATCAATAGTAGTACCCGCTATTGGATACATCGCCACACCAATACTAGCTGAAATTTGCATCTCTTGTGATTCCAACAGAAAAGGCTCTTCCATCATTTTAATAATTGCACAGGCAACTAAGTGAATATCATTAACACTTTTAACCTGCGGTAAAATTATTACAAATTCATCACCACCCAAGCGAGCAATATAATCGGATTGCCGCAATCTTTTCGTCAAACGATTGGCCACCTCTTGCAGCAACATATCGCCTGCATCATGTCCATAGGTATCATTCACATGCTTAAAGTTATCAAGATCCATTAATAGCAACGCAAATTCAGTTTTATTACGCGCATTGAGCGCTAAAATTTTCTGTGATAACTGACTAAACTGATAGCGATTCGGCAGCCCTGTTAATGTGTCATTACGCGCCAATTGATCCAACATGGCTACGGCCTGCTCAAGCTTTTCTTGCTGCTCAAACAGTTGCACAAAAATCTTGGTTTTAGCAATCAATAAATCGGGATTAATGGGTTTAGATAAATAATCAATCGCTCCTGAAGAGTAACCGCGCAAAATATTTTGCTCATCGTTATAAATCGCGGTGACAAAAACAATCGGCATATTGGCTGTTTCTTCACTACTGGATAAATGCTCAGCAACTTCATAGCCATCCATCTCGGGCATTTGCACATCTAAATAAATCACCGCATATTTATGTCGCAATACAATTTTTAAAGCTTCAACACCAGATGTCACACTATCCACTTCAATGGGCAGCTCAGCCAATAACTTTTTCATAACGACAATATTTTTCTCATTATCATCGACAATTAACACTCTGGGTTTTGATAAATTATCCATACTAAACCTCTGTGGACTTTAACCACTTATTAATTTGCTGTAGCAGATTATCTACGTTAACTGGCTTACTAATATAATCATTGGCACCGGTTGCTAAACACTGCTTACGATCAGCGGCTGTTGCGCGTGCTGTTAATGCAATAATGGGTATGGCAGCGTAGTCTTCCATCTGGCGGATCTGTTTAATTGCTTCGTAACCGTCCATGACCGGCATCATCATATCCATCAAAATTAATTCGATATCTTTATTTTGCTGCAGCTTCTCAATCGCCAACTCACCGTTATCCGCAATAATCACTTTGACACCTTCATCTTTTAGTGATTTAGACAAGGCAAATGTATTTCTAATATCGTCATCTACTAAAAGAATTGAGCGGCCCGCAAGATCAACTGGCGTGGTTGAGGTGGGTTGAGCAGCTTCGACCACCTGGTTAGGTGATGCCTTGGCAGAAGCTTTTATTGGTTTAGAGGTTGATTTTTGTGAATGTTGATTTTTTATTGAGAGGGATTTAAGCAGCTGCGTCATATCTTCCAAGGTCACAGGCTTCTTTAAAAAGTGGCGTACACCTTCCTTAAAATATTCATTTTGATCGACATCACGCGCAGTAATCACATGAATGGCAAGATGCTTTAGCTGATCTTTTTGTTTAAGTTTTTTTAGCACTTCTTTACCATGCATATCCGGCAATCCTAAATCTAAAATAAGATCAGACGGTTGATAATTAATCGCCATTTCGTAACCTGTCTGTGCATTTAAAGCAATCAACACTTGAAAACCATGCTCTCTGGCAATTGTCGCCAAGGTTCGACATAAATTCACATCATTATCAAGAATCAGAATTGACTGCTTACTATTATCAAAATTATAACGGTCATCTTTAATGACTGAAGTATCTTGCTGAATATTTTTATCGCTTAAACCAGTTTCAGTTGGATGATTATTTGGGAGGATTAAGGTAAAAACACTACCCTTTCCAAGTTCACTTTCCAAGGTGATATCACCACCCAGCAGATTGGCTAATTTCTTTGATATCGACAGACCTAAGCCAGTGCCACCATATTTACGACTTGTTGACGCATCTACCTGTTGAAATTCATCAAATACCGCCGCATGCTTTTGCTTGGGAATACCAATCCCGGTATCGCTTACTTTAAATAACAACTTATCTTTGCTTTTAGTAATATCTAATGCTACCTGCCCTTCTTCGGTAAACTTAATCGCATTTGATAGCATATTTTTGATGATTTGCATCAGCCTTAGTTCATCAGAGTCAAACGCTTCAGTTGATGTTTCCGGATCATAAGTTACAATAAATTTAATGCCTTTTTTATCTGCCAGCGGTTTAAACAAACTTTCAATATGTGATACCACAGAGCTAATAAAAACCGGCTTGAAACTCACCTCAAGTCGCCCAGCCTCAACTTTGGAAATATCAAGTACATCATTGATAAGCGCTAACAAATCCACACCCGCATCATAAATAATTTTGGCATCTTCTAACTGCTCTTCTGACAAGTTACCCGTCTTATTTTTTAAAAATGTTTGCGCCAAAATTAACAAGCTATTTAATGGCGTTCGCAGCTCATGTGACATATTGGCTAAAAATTCTGATTTATACTGACTGACTTTTTGAATTTCTTTTGATTTGTTACGGATCTCATCTTTTTGGCGTTCAATATAGGCAACCTTTTGCCGCAAAGAGGCTTGCGATTTTTGCAAAGCATCAGTTTGTGAAGCCAACTCTTCGTTTTTCTTACGAAGCTCCTCATCCTGTGCTTGCAAAAATTGCCGCTGATTTTCAGTCGTGTGAAATAATTTTTCAAGATTTCGTTTCGCAATCAACATATTTAAATAAATTGCTATCGTCTCGCACACGTGCTCAAGAATTGGATCTGTTTGCACTTCCAGTTTATGGAACGAGCACAACTCCAAAACTCCATAGACGGTTGATTCAAATGTGAGCGGTATTAATAAGCTGTGTTTTGGCAGTGCTGCGCCAAGACCAGTAGCTACCTTAAAATAGTTTTTGGGTAAATCATGCAGGCTAATCAGCTCTTTTGATTTGATGCATTGTGCAATCAGACCCTCACCCCAAGGTGGGTTTGGAGTAGCAGCAATATCACTGCCAAGCCCATATAGTGCCAAAGGCTTTATTTTTTCTTTTTCTTCATCAACCTTATAAAATGCCGATATCGTGATATCAAATTGATGATTAAAAAAGCTCAGCACTTTTTCCGCAAATACATCAAGCCGGCCTTCACCACGCAACACATCGTCTAATTCTGAAATAACCGTTTTATTTTTGTTTTCCAACTCCAACTGATGATTTAATGTTTTTAACTTAGCCGCTTGCTTTCTCTCATAACGCAAATCATAGATGATACTGGCAAACAGTGTTTCATCACCTAAGCGAATTTTATTAATCGAAATTGAGATCGGTATTTTATCGCCAAGCTTAGTGACCAAATACACATCCTCATCTTTTTTCTCAGCTCTAATACCTGTCTTAAAATCTAGACCACTAACCAACTTAGATAAATGACTTTCTTTAAGTTCTTGCTCTTCATAGCCCGACACCACTCTAGTTGCAGAGTTATATGATTGAATAATCCCTTCAGCATCCATGGTGATAATCGGCTCCGCTGCCGTATCAATAATATTGCGAATTTTATCTTCTGCATATTGGCGCTGGATACGCATTTTATTAAATGATTGAGTAAGCTCGCCAATTTCATCTTCTGCCATGATTTTAATATCTTCATTTAGCTCGCCAGCCGCTAGCTTATTGGTCGCTAGCAATAGTGAATCAATCGGCTGCAACATTATCTTCGCATTGGTAATTGCATACCAAATGGAAAAGATAAGAAATAGCAATATAAATCCCAGCGCTGTCAAGGGCACAATGGTTAAAATTCGATGCAAGCGTCCAACCGATCGCTCTAAGCTTGCTAACTGCACATTTGAAATTTTATTAATTTTTTCTTCGGCCTGCTTTGCTAGTGGCAAGGCCTTAGTAGCAAACCAATTTGCAGCAAGATTAAACTGATCATCTAAACGCGAACGCACCAACTCTGTCATATTTTCTTGATACGCTGCAAACTGCGCCTGTAATTCATGGTAAATTTCTTTTTCTTGTCTGGATAAAAAGGCTTGTTCGGAATTGATTTCTGCCAGTGCCGCCTTGGCTTTTCTAAGCGATTGTCGAGTTTTACGCAATTGTACTTGGCTATTGCTTGCCACAAAATCCACCATACTAATAACCGACTGAGTAAAATGCCCTCGAAACTCTGCAACGGAGGTGATGACTTCTTTTTTTCGCTCGGTCGTTTCCTTTTTTAAATATCCAAGCAGTGTATTTGTCATCCCGGTAATGCGGTTACCAATTGGCAGCATATTTCTCGTCATAAAAACACGAATAGGGAAATTACCCGGTGTTTGCACCACATCTTGTACTTTCCATTGCAATACACGTAAATCAACCAAAATTTTAATCAGGCTTTTATTCGCTCGTCGAATTTCTTGTTCATCATATTTTTTTGACATCGCAGCAATCACCATTAAATTGGGGATGATGTCTTTATCCCAAGCTTCATTTCTTACTCGAACAAAGCTCGGGTCTTTATAAGCCATCCAACCACGCAAAGCCGCCATACTTCGCTGCATACCTACTTGGATGGTTTTGATTGATTGATACATTGGCAGACGTTCGTTCAGCAGCAGCAAAGCATCATCTTTAAGCCAATACATACTCCCTAAACTTAAACCAAGAAAACCAATACCAATCAAAGCAATAATAAGATGGGTAAAGATAAATTTTTTCTTTAGACCCATTTTGCGTTGAAAGATATTCATCATGAGACTTTACCAGCTTTGTTTTTGTCACTAAGCCATTTTGGATTTTGCTGAACTTCGGCTTGTAATAATTTTAATTGCTCCAGCAAAAGTCCCGTGCGTTGATAGACATCTGCGGGTGTTTTATAGCCTGAATAATAACTTTCAATTGCACCGGGGTTTTTTACTAGATAAGAATGAAAATACTTCACTTCAGACACAATTATCTTTGCCAGCTCATATTGGTTTTGCGGTGAGATCACGGTATCAGCCTGGTAATCTTTAAAGATAATTTCCAACATGCGAACATTCGACAGCTTCGCAATCGACTGCAATATCTGCACACACTGCACTAACTGTTGGTAAACATCGTGATTGGTTTTATCGGGCTGATAGTTTGGCTCTTTGGGTATGCGGGTTAATACATTAAATGGCTTTAATAATTGTTCTGTCACGTTGATCGCCAGGGTCACCTGCTCAAACACATCACTAGAGATTAATGGCCTACTGAGCAAAGGGCTTAATTGATAATTTACTTTTAAAATGGCATTGAACACGTTAGTTGGCGTTGTAGTTTGTGGCTGCAGCTTTTCTTTCACTTTTTTATCGATTTTTAACACCGTTTTCACCACTAAAACCCGCTCTAATGCAGCGTTAACCATTTGCCACACATGCATCGGCAACAATCGATTGATTTTGGTTAAATCAATTTCAGGCTTGTTAATTTTACCGCCATGCACTTCATCACCCAGTTGATTAGCTTCTTGAAAAAGAATTTCTGCCTGAGAAAAAGCTTCACGTGGCGAAGCATTTTTTACAACAAATAAGGTATGCGTCCGCTTTTTCTTACCCATCGCTTGCCGAATAAGATTCACCTCAGCACCCACCAATTTCACCCGCGCTAAGACATCCGCTGGGATAATTGAGTTTGGTTTTTCTGGGTTATGGCCACTAATCGGTGGCGGCGTGGGGGCAACAATAGCAAAACTGGGGGAAAAGAAACAAGATAGGAACAATACAGCAAGCAAGTGGGAAAATTTTCTGGCCATGACATCTCCTTGTCTACAAGGCCTCTCTAGGATAATCGAAGCTCTCTTTTTTTTCTACCTTAAGTCATGCAGTGCCAGCTTGCGTCTGACAAGCCAGCACTGCAGTGGATTTACTTTTTGTTAAGATTGGCAGAGCTAATCAATACCCCGAAAGATTTGCACCATATCACAACAGATTTAATGCTGTTGATATCAATATGCGCTGGCACTTGATACACCTGGCTACCTTTGAAGCTTTTTAACACTCCGAGATCAAAATTCGCAGCGTTTTTAAAGTCTTTGCCGCTCTTAATATC
>CAYXLV010000034.1:0-11223 GCA_964465995.1 uncultured Coxiellaceae bacterium
TCTATAAATAATGCTAAAGGAATAACAAATTGTTTTGCTTGTGTACAAGAAGTGGATACACGGATAGAGCTGGCATTAAATGATCCTGAGAAAATTACATCACGAGCAAATGTTGATAAAAATACCAAACAACCGGTTGTGCAATGCCTTGATAATGTAGGTTGCTATACGTATCGTTTGTTGGGTGAGTTGAGCTCGTTAGATAACTATATTTCAATTAAAAATTCTACTGCACTGCCAGGTGTTGAGGATCTAGAGCATGGTAAAAAAAGTTTAACAGGTGAATCAGTCGGTTTGATTGATCTGACTGAGCATTTTGTGCGGGCTAATTCTGCAATGAGCAATGCCGATAAATATCAGGTTGTTCAGGTGGATGAAGAGGATTTACAAGAGCGCTTACACTCTTTGCCTAAAGATCAGTATGGAATTGCGCATGGTGTGATTGTCTTAGTGGACCGCGCTTGGATGTTGGAAGAGCAGCCAAAAAATATATTGGATCATTATATTAATTTTATTGTGACGCCGAGTAAGGTGTTCTTTATTGATGCGCAATCAAATCAAGTATTTGAAAATCTAAAGCTTAAAGCTGTGCATGATAATCAGCATGCCGTTGCCATATTTAATAACAAGTTTAAGTATCAACCCAATGTTTTCTTTATTCAGGCGCGGCCAACTAATGGTTTTGCAGTTAAGCCGGAGAGAATAAATACGCCAATCATAAAGGAAGAGCCATTATCGACACCTGGTTTGGTAATGCACGAAGATTTTGATTTGGTTGAGCAAAACTTCAGTGTTATTGTCGATAATGCAGAGTGCTTTAGTCCTTTTTTTTCACCTTTAGAGCATGTCAATAGTCTGGGTGATTTGACACATTGTATTAAGAAAATGAGAAATGAAGCAGTGGATCAACAGCCTTTGCAGTTAAGGGAGTCGCATGCAAGCCGGCATGTCAATCTAAATAACAATAACAGGTTTTTTTTCCAGGAAGAATCGCCGGGGCGATTTGGTTCTCAGCTTGATTTGGTTGAAAAGGAACCTATATCGTCGAAAAAACAAGGTCAATCAACAAAGCTGAGATTGAATAATAATCAGTATTGCGAAGAATTTTCTGTTAGTTTTTTGAATGCTGATAAGGTAATGACAATTAAATCGCCTGTTGTAGGTGGCTGGCATGAATATGATGTGCAGATTAAAATTTTCAAAAATTTTTTAAATCAAAATTTTGATGAGTTAAATAGGGCCAAAATTGCTATAAAAGTAAGTGCTGTTGGCAATATTATAAGCTTCGGCAAGGTTTTTGATAGCTTGAAAGAATTTAATCATTATGAAATATTGCAATTAGAAATTGAAAATATGCTGGCAAACGAAACCGAAGTATTTTTTAAATTACTGTCAGATAAAAAAATTAATGTGACATTGGATTCATTAACTCTAACAGGGTTTAAGCATAAACAATTTCAGGGCGTTAGATCAATGATCCATAATTTTTTGTGTAAACAGCTCGTTTTGATAGGTGCTGTGCCTGATAAAGCAAAGCCTGCCAATGAAAAAATGGATGATTATAGAAGTTTGATCAAGTATTTTTGCAGTAAAAATAAGGTTTCTCCAAAACATTTTCAGGCCATTAATTTTCAAGGTCTTGGTAATGATTGCCTGAAATTGCTCGTTGATAGCAGTCATCAATATCCGGATCTCAGATTTGTGCCACTTGATGAGAGGTCGAGAGTGGTTTTTGCTGATCTTGCAGGTTCTTTTAAGGGTAATTCTGCTGCGCAGCAGGAGGTAACTACAAAGAAGGTGGTGAATAACTATAAGCCGACAGGGCGGCTGGCAACGCATGCAGAAATAACCAAATATTTTTTTGGCGATCATGGTGTGAGTGAGGTACTGAATACGCGACTGGAATTTCTAAGTAGTGCTAATCTTGTGCTTTATCCATCGAGTACCTTTAAGCTGTCTGACCAACCAGTTGTCGATTATTTTTATCCCAGCACTCTGTTAAAGCTAAATAATCGACTGTATCAGTACGAAATGGATAATTTGATGATAGCGGATCTTCGTGATGAGCAAGCTGAAAATATCTACCAGGATACGATTGCGAAGTGGTACTTGCAACATATGCCTGGTGCAGTTTTATTTATTAATTACCCAAATTATCCGGAGTATTGGCAGGCATTTTTAAATGCAGATGGTAAGATTATTCAGGAATTTCACATGGACTTGCCGGCTAAGATTTTAAATTATCAATTTTCGGATTCATTAACTATAGAAGGTGTGTGTTTTGGTTCAAAGCAAATTGCATTGCGTTATTTTTTAGAGAGAAAGAAAATTTTTGGTGATCATGTAAGCTTTGTTGATCAGAATTATTTATTGCGTGATCAATTTAAAGTAAGTGCTATTTATGAAAGAGATCCGCATGGTTTCCTGCAAAATATTCTAGATTATCCGTTGCATTCGCGCGTTATTAAGACTGTATCGCATGCGCAATTAAGCCATGATCAGGTAAGCGATTTTATTGGCAAATATGCAATGGAACGCTCGCTTTTTTGTTTGGTGAATGGCGATGCTTTTAGCAGTGGCATAACTTGGAAGGTTGGGGAAGGTAATTCTGGGCGCAGCTTGGATATTTTTATTGAGTTGCAAGATATTCAGAATTTAAAGGCAAATGGCGGTGTATTGTTATCGCAATGGAAGCCAGCTTCATTGCAGCAAGGGTTGTGGATTGCACTGAGTATTATTCTTGCTCATATCAAAATGGCTGAACTTAATATTGTTCATGACAATATTAATGGTGATCAATTTATGGTATTTCATAACAACCTATTGATGGTGGATTGCAGTTTTGCAAAAAAAGGTAGGGTTGAAAGTGGGCGAGTCCAGTTGCAGTCACCAGATTTTTACTATTCTTCGCCAGAAAAGGTTGTTGGACCTTATGATTATCGATCTGATACCTATGCGCTTGCAGTGCTGATTGCAGATATGTTGTCCGCGCATCAGGTTACTGCAGAATTTTTTGCAAAGAAATCGAGTGTTTTGTCTAGGTCGCGTGAGGTTGATAAGTCTGTAGATATTCTCAATCAAGAGGTGAGTGAGGCTGGCTTTAATTTTTTACCGGTTGCTGATTTTATATTGAATCAAAATAAAAATAGTTATCACCATGAAAAATTAACTTGGATGTGTGGTCAATTGATTGGTCATTTGGCTGCTATGTTAGATAATAATCCAGACAAGCGCGCTTCTTTGCATGAATTAGCAGAGGGTTTTTTGACGTTGTTGCTATATTCTTCTACAGCTTCTAATGATTTCTTTCTGCCGCTTAATGATACATCATCTTCAGATGATGCTTTGGCGTTAGCGGTGCAGTATAAGCAAGTAAAAGATATTAATAACAATTGGATTCCAGTGTGGTTGGAGAAAACAAAAAAATTTCAACAGGATGAAGATTTTTCACCGGTTGCGTATTTTAATAAGCTGCTATTTTTTACAAAGGTTGAGGGTGAAAATCAGCGATCCGAATGTGTGCTGTTTAATCATACTTATTAATAACGCGTTAAGATGTCACAGTTTTTTGCCAATGCATGACAATTGAGCCACAAATCTGTTACTGCCCGATTAGGGCGCGGTCAACGGAGTCTGCTCTTAGTGGTGAATTTTGTGGTAGGTGTGTTTCGAGTTTTTGGATTTTAATTTGTCCGATTAATGATCCGACAATCACAATTGCAACGGCTATCCACTCAGCGATTGATGGGTTTTCGCCGAGTAATAAAAATGCAAAAAATATGGATGCGATTGGAGTGAGTAATTTCATATTCGTCAATAGCTGTGTTGAGGCAAGTTGCACGCCTCGGTATAAAAGCAATGCGCCGATAAAAACGATAAATAGCCCATAAACGCTAATGCCAAGCCATAGTCTTCCTTTCATTAAATCAGCAAAATGATCTTGGCCGTATAGCTGGATGGCAATAACAAAAAAGATAATTGCGGATATTAATTTAACTAGAAAGAGCATGCATTCTGCGGATATTGTGCGCATGATTATTTTATTAAAAACGGGTTTTGCTGCGTAAAGAGCAGTGCCGATGATAAGCCATAGAGTTGGTCCGCTGATTTTGCCTTTGTTGACGAAGAATATTTCCAGGCTGATGCCGAAAAAAATAAATAAATAGCTGATTAGGTTGGTGGTGTTGGGTTTTTCTTGGAAGATGAGAAAAGCGATAAATACATAAAAAATGCCGTCCAATCGTTGGATAAGCACGACATTGATTACAGTGAGTTTGGTTAGCGATGCAAAAATCAGTGTTGCGCTTGTGGCAGATAGTAAAGTCACTATTGCAATGGTGCCCCAGCCTCGCAGATGAATATTTTTTATTTCGCGGAAAATTTTGCGTGGGCCAAAAAATAAAATGGAATAGAGTGCTGCAAACAGGTTGCCAACAAAAAGAATATTGCAAAAAGAAACTGCACCTGGGCGGCTGACACCATAAGGACCGCCGTGGATGATCATCCATTTTACAATGGGAGTGCCGAGTGCTCCGATAACGGCGCTTAGCAGTAAATAGACGAAGGCTGGTGATATCCGTTTCAAATTCATGGCGGTAATTTAGCATGGAGGTGACTGCTGTGACTAGGTGTGACCACTAGAAGCTAGTGATAACGCTGGCTGGACTCTTAAATGAGACGCCAGCTGGACCGACCTAGCCATGAGCTTTATTAAAATCAAATGGTTAAGTAGCCAGTTGGTACAATTAGCAGGTGCGTCCTGGCATTGTCTATAATTTTTGCAGGTTATGGGGGAAGTTTGGGTTATGCGATTAGTGAGTTTGTTGTTGATTTTGGGTGTGAGTTTAGTGGGTGTTGCCGCCAAAAGTGATTCTGTTTATACGTTTATTTGTCCGCAGCAAGCGACGAGTGCGCGGTTTTGTCTTTTGTGTCAGTCGGTTTATGCGAGTGTTGGGGTGCGGATTAATGGGATTGCGGATCAGCCGTTGGCAGGGAGTGGGCGGGCTAGTCAGTTTTATTGGGCTTTTTTTACGACTTGGCAGCGGTTGGGGGCAGGGTATACGCAGCGGCGTTATCAGAAATTGAATCAGGTGGTGGTTCATTGTTATTACCAGGCGAAAGATAATAATGCGACGATTTCAACGGATACGCCGAAAAATATTCCAACGGGGTATAAATGTTCTAGTACGTCACAAATTGTTAGATGTGAGCCGAAATGATGTGGCATAAAGTGCAATCGTTAATGCAAGTATTGATAATTTTTATTGGCCTTAGTTTTGTGGTGAATGCACAGGCTGCGATGACGGTTTATCAATTTATTTGTCCTGCGCAAGCGAATGCAGATTTTAATAATGGGCCGTTAGCGACGATGGTGTTTGGTTCTATCAGGGTGGTTAAAGATAGTGAGCAAAATGGATTTGTTAGTGCGCAAGGGTCGGCGTTGTATGCTTATTCTGCTCGGTTAGCGTGGTGGGAATTTGTGAGTGCTGGTTTGCGGCATGGGCCGGGTGATGAAATGCATATAGAATGTGTATATCAATCGGCAGCCAGTAGTAATATGGTTACGCTGGTTGCACCATTGCCGAATGATTTGCAGTGCCAACTCTTGACGGGTACGCGTATGGTGCGATGCATTCCTTAAGTGATTAAACTTTTTTCTTCTTCAGGTAATTCAACGTTTTCAATTTTACTAAAACGACTCGTGATTTTTTGGGAAGAGCGATGCACTTGTTCGACGTCTTGTTGAGCTTGGTCGATGTGTTTGGCAAGGTTATCCATACGCTTTTGAAAGCGTGAAAAATCTTTACTGAGTGCGACAAGGTGTTCTTGAATAATGTGGACTTGTTTGCGAGTCGCTGCATCTTTTAATACTGCACTAGCAGTGGTTAAAATAGCCATCATCGTGGTTGGTGACACCATCCAGACGCGCGCTTGATGGGCGCTTTCCACAAGCTCTGCATAGTTTGCATGAATTTCTGCAAAAATGGCTTCGGCAGGAATAAACATCACCGCACCATCGGCAGTTTCACCGGGAAGAATATATTTAGCAGCGATGTCTTGAATATGCTTGCGAATGTCTAAGCGAAATTGTTGTTCTGCTTGGCGGCGTTGGCTGTCACTGATATTTTTATTTGATAATAAGCGATAACTTTCTAAAGGAAATTTCGCATCAATTGCAATATTACCCGTTGGTTCAGGTAACAATAATAAGCAATCAACGCGTTTACTATTCGATAACGTATGTTGTAGTGAAAAATTACTCTCCGGTAAAATATTACGAATTAAGCTATTTAATTGCACTTCACCAAAAGCGCCACGCGATTTTCGATCTGCTAACACTTCTTGTAAGCTCACGACATTGCCTGAGAGTTCGGTAATTTTCTTTTGCGCTTCATCGATAATGGTGAGACGTTTCATCACATCACCAAAGGTTGCTGTGGTTTTTTCAAAGCCGGCTTTTAATTGTTTATCCACTTCACCACTAATTTCTTTTAAACGCTGTGAGGTTTCTTGGGTGAGCTTTTCAACACGTTCGGTTAAGTTGTTACTGTGTTGCGTGAGCGCATCGGTAATTTGGCTGCGAGCATCGGTTAAGCCTTTTTGCAGGCTGTCTTGTAATAGCTTTAGGGTTTTGAGTTGGTGCTCGTCAAAGCGCTCGCGTTGTTGGTGTTGGTGCTCTTGTTGTGCTTGGAAAAGTTGTTGGATTTGTTCTTTTTGACCGGTGATGTGTTTGAGTTGTTCTTGGATAATCGTGAGTTGGCGGTCTAAATCTTTTTGGGACGCTTTGCTTCGCGATTTTATCCACCATAAGCTGGTGATGGCGATAACGCCGCTAAAAGCCAAACTTGCCAGGGAGATGATCTGCCAGTCCATAGATGCCTCATTGTTTTGAAAAGGCCCTAGTCTAGCAGATTCAAGGAGAGTGGTGTCTAGCAAATCACACATGTCATGTTTGATCGAAAGAGGAGACGCATGTCATTACGTGCCAGGCACCACTTCGTTAAACTATAGGTAGCGCAAAATACCTTTTCAATAGATATTGATTAAAACATTAACAATGATTTGTAACTTAATGAAAGATATCGCTATATTCTTCTTGATTTTTGACGTTCGTCGGGCAATTGTTGACCCTTCTTAATAGTGATTGAGTAGTGGGTGCCTTCTGTATTGACGCGTTGCAATATCACCTTAAACTGCTCAAAAGTGCCATTACACTGCGTTGTTTCGTTGAGGCGGGCCGTTTTATTGCCACCGTACTGCATAATACTAAAGTCAATATAACAGCCGTTACCGTCGCCTATGCCAATGGTGAAGCCTGGATTGACGCGACGCTGGGTTTTATTCACATGCACCAAAATTGTACAGCAGGGTTGTTCTTTCAGGGTAATCGCGGGTCGTGGTGTGTAGAACAAGTCACTGATGCTCGTTGTCGGCGGGAGGTCACCTTTGGCGATGGTAAATGTATAAGTCGTTGTATTTTCGGATTTTAAGAGTTGTTTTGGGGTTTGAGTGTGGTAAGGCGTGGTGGTGGCCAAAATGGCGCTAGGTAGAATCCAAAGTAGACTCACAATAAATAGTTGAATACGTCGCATAAGATTATCCCTTCAGTGATCACTGTCGAGATCATTATAGCTGATGCCAACTGATTGATTTCAACTGGCATAGGCCGGTTAACTTCAAGTATGATTGTGGCTCAAAACATCAATCAAGGGGATACGCAATGTTTCATGGAAGTTTAGTAGCGCTAGTAACACCAATGTTGGCTAATGGCGATGTGGATTATCAAAGCTTGGAAAAGCTAGTCGCATGGCACTTAGCAAACGATACGGATGGTTTGGTTATTTTAGGAACAACAGGAGAGTCAGCAACAATTGAAATCGAAGAGCGTCAAAAAATTGTGCAATTTGTGGTAAAGCAAGTCGCCGAAAAAGTGCCCGTGATTGTAGGCACTGGCGCCAATAACACCCGTCACGCGATTGAATTTACCCGCCTAGCCATGGAAGATGGTGCTGACGCTGCTCTATTAGTGACACCTTATTATAATAAGCCAACCCAAGAAGGCCTTTACCAACATTACAAAACCATTGCTAACACAGTCCCAATCCCGCAAATTTTATATAACGTCCCCTCACGTACTGCTTGTGATTTATTACCCGAAACGGTGCAACGTTTAGCCGAGTGTTCCAATATTGTGGCTTTAAAAGAAGCGACAGCAAGTATGGAACGATTGGATGCATTAAAGGCGCTCAATTTGAGTATCGATTTATTAAGTGGCGATGATGGTTCGGCAATGGAGTTTATGTTGCGTGGTGGTCAAGGTGTTGTTTCAGTTGTTGCTAATGTGGTGCCGCGTGAAGTACATGCGCTTTGTAATGCCGCAACTGCACATGATCGTACCGCGGCAGAAAAATGTAATGATCAAATAAAAGGTTTGTATCAACCACTATTTGCAGAATCAAATCCGATACCAACAAAATGGGCATTAACCGAAATGGGCATGATAGAAAATGGTATTCGTTTACCGTTAACACCACTCAGTCAAAAATACCATCAACTGGTGCGCAGCGCTTTACAAGCGGCACAAATCGGTATCTAATATGGGCTTTTGAATAATAGGAGGTATTTTCATGCGCTATTTGAAAATATTCAGTGTCGCATTAGCAGCAATTATTTTATCTGCTTGTGCAGCTGTTAAGAATGGCCACAGCAAGGATTATGTTAAAGAAGGCCGCATGGTTCATCCTCTTGTTATTCCACCCACCGCTAACGCTCCTAAACAAAAAAGTTTCTACCAAGTTCCCAATGCCCCTGCAGGTTATAATGCAAACGCGCAATCGGTTTCCTTAGTACCGCCTGGTAGTCAGTTACCGCCGTCACAAGCTTCTGCTAAAAAAATGCCAGCGCCAGCTGCATCAACAAAAATGTATGCCAAAAAAAGTGCTTCAGATTTAGTGATTAAAAAAGCATCGGCCGGTAAAGTTTGGACCAAGGCTGGGCGTGCGTTACGCAGTGCGCATTATCAAATTTTAGATCAAGATAACGCGCTGGGAACATATTACGTTTTAGACACTCAACAAACCAATAATAAAATTACTCGCAAAACACCTATTTACCGATTAAAAATTCAGCAAGTTGGCAAAAACACGCAACTCAGTGTGTTGAACCAAAACAATAGCCAAGCAGATCCTAAAGTCAGTCAACGTATTTTAAATACTGTTGCAAAAGGTCTTGGTTAATTCATTAAATAGGAAACAGCATGGATATTAGCAAAGTCGATTTGCTATATAGCGGTAAAGCAAAATCATTATTTAGCACCAATGATCCGGATTTATTAATTGCCGAATTTCGCGATGATACCACGGCATTTGATGGTGCGAAGCATGAGCAGTTAACTGACAAAGGCGCGGTGAATAATTTAATTAATGCGCGGATTATGGAAGTGTTAGCCGCTGCTGGCATTCCCACACATTTCCAATGCTTATTATCCAACACCGAAGCCGTTGTGCGTCGTCTAACAATGATTCCTTTAGAAAATGTAGTGCGCAATATTGCTGCAGGTAGTTTGTGCCGTCGTTTGGGAATTGAACCTAAGCAACCACTCAACCCACCGTTATATGAATTATTTTTAAAAAATGATGAACTGCATGATCCGATTGTAAACCAACATCATGCATTGAGTTTTGGTTGGGCGACCAATGAACAGTTGCAACAAATGCGTTCGCTCAGTTTAAAAATTAATGAAGTGCTCACAGCTTTTCTGGCGGATGCCAGTCTAGTGTTAGTGGATGCAAAATTTGAGTTTGGGGTTGGGCAGGATAATCGTATTTATCTTGGTGATGAAGTGAGCCCTGACTCTTGTCGTATTTGGGATGCGGCAACGCACAAGCCGTTGGATAAAGATCGTTTTCGTCAAGACATGGGTGATGTGATTGCTTCTTATAAAGAAATCGCGCGTCGAATTGGAATTAAACTCTAGTTGGAGAGGTACCGAAGCGGTCATAACGGCACCGACTCGAAATCGGATGGGGGCTTTTGCCCCACATGGGTTCGAATCCCATCCTCTCCGCCAACCAGGCCTGTTTATTATTAAGGACTTCTTATGCTGCAATCGATGATAGGAATGACCCTCATTATTGGTGTCTTTGTTTCATCGTCTGTTGGTTTAAAACAGCTTTACAAACGCTATCCTGTGTCCGTCGAAGCGGAACGCAAAATTTTGCATTTAATTATTGGGCTTTGCTTGCTCGTGCTACCGTGGGTTTTCCATTCAGTGTGGCCGGCGGTTTTTTTAATTAGTGCGGTGGTGTTGCATCCACTGTTATTACGTTTGGTGCCCGCTACGCGAAAATTATTTGCACGTCCGACGGAAGTGTCACGTAAGAGTTTTGGTGGGCCGTTGTTTGGTATTGCTTTTTTAGTGTTATTTGTGCTGGCAAAGCATCATCGACTGTATTATTTAATTTCAGGCTTAACGATTGTGGTCGCAGATGCTGTGGCGGCGATTGTGGGTAAGCGTTTTCCTTGGTTGCGTTATCCAGTTTGGAAAGGTTATAAAACGATGTCTGGGTCGCTGGCTTTTTTTGCGGTGGCGACATTATCGATTTTTATTCCGTTATTAACCGTTGGTGGTTATGCGTGGCATGCGATTTGGTGGGAAGGGTTGGTAATTGCGTTGTCGGTAACGGTAATTGAAGCCATATCACCGCTTGGTATGGATAACTTTTTTATTCCTTTGAGCGTGTTTTTTCTATTAGAGCTTTTCCTTTTGTAGCCACTAAAATTTTAAAAATACAGACAGCTAAAAAGTAAATCACCCCGAAAATAATTAATCCCATTTTAATGCCGAAGGCATAATTAACCAGTCCAATGATTAAGCTGGCAATTGGAATACAGCCGATGCGTGACATGTCCAATAGTCCCATGACGCGACCGCGCTTATCATTATCGACAGTTTTTTGAATCGCGATGGTGCCAATAATGGTTGCAATGGTGCCGCAAGCCGCCAGTAAATAAACTAGCACGTAACACATTTGAATATTATGCGTAAATGAGAGGCTAACAATAGTGATGGCTTGCACAATCAATGCGAGTAGCATGCCGTTCATGGGGATGTCGCCCGTATATTTGCGCAAGATGATAATACTGGCGCCGGTGACACCACCTAGTGCGCTAAAGAAATAAAAGTCATACAGGTTTGCTTTGGCGCCTTGGTGGAGAGCGCGA
>CAYXLV010000035.1:0-11079 GCA_964465995.1 uncultured Coxiellaceae bacterium
GTATTTTTGGGCAACCTCTCACTGGCTTTGGTGGCTCGTATGTTAGGGTCTTCTGCAAATGCATGAAATCCGCGCCACTAACGTTTGTGAGTGGTTGCTCGACAATATCAGCTAGGATGTCCATTTAATGTGACGAGCACGGCCATATTGTTATGTGGGGTACGGCTTTTGGCATTAAAAATAAGACATGTGGGTAAAGAGTAGAGAATGATGGAACATGGTACGAGACCTAAATAGATTTTTTTTGGATTAAGTATCAATAAATAAAATAAACACGAGGATTGCATGCTTGGCACTTTCTTTTTGCATGGTGTGATCAATTAATTGTTTGAAATTTCAATTTTGATCATGATGTTTCATCCTCTTCAATTAATAAATGCACGTTGCGCCCCGTACGTTTTAAGTCTCTTAGTGCTGTCGCTTTACTAGCAATTCTCAGTGGCCTTCCTGGTACAGATTGAATGCCATCGATAATGTCATTGGCAGATCGTTTTGTGTGAGTAAACTCAATGGTGCCGTAAGGTGTTTTGTAGGTTTTGCTGCGTCCAGTTGTCATCACTGTCAGTCGGTCAATTGGGATTTGCGAGATTAATCCATATTCGGATAAAGCCGATTCTAAGCTAACATAGTTGTATTCACCAGGTCGAAGCGACTTGGCAATCTGCTCAATCACATAAGAATTAAAGCTTTGGGCATTTTCATTCACATAGATTCCACGACATGCGCGAGAGAGAAGGCCGGATTTCACTAGCCGATTTAATCCTTCATGCAATGTTTTGGGGTTATCATCAGGAAACATTTTGGATAGATCATAAAGGTTAAAGACATAGCGTCCTTTTTTATCAAGATGTCTAACCTTATGATATGCATCGATTTTATTCATTTTGCCGGTCTTTAAGTGTGCAGATATACTATAAATTTATAGCATAAAAGTAGACTTGTCGCAAAATTTAAGTGCACAGGTATTCTATAAATTTATAGTATGTCTGTGCACTTAATGGTGTTTTTACCAGTTGCGACCGCTGCCGCCCTAACTAGGCATTTCACTTTCTAAACACCACACACTAGAACTTCAAATCGCGCCCGATCATGTCAGTGTTGTTGTTATTGTTGTTATTATTATTGCTCCCACTACCAGAAAAGATGCTCGAGATAAATCCAAGAGCATTGGTGGCGTTAGAAGTCGTTGTGTCAAACGCGCGTTTAGTTAAATAATTACTAGCTAACGTAAGCAAACGATTCCTTTTCGAAGAATCTAAAGTAATTTTAAAATGTGATTCTACATTTTTAATTAATGTTGGTTGCTCTAACACATCACACACTTGATCGATTTTATAAAAATCTGACACTTTGCAATTATAAACATAATCTTTTAGTTGAAAAAAATATGCGAATTGAGGTGGGCTGATATCCAATCCTACAATCTCACTCAATAAACCTCTAAGACGCTGTAGATCTTCATTAAATATAAAATTGTAACTTTCTATATGAATATGATCTGAAAAATATGTTTCAAACCACAGAACATCATCTCTATGGGTAACCAACCAGGTGGCTAGCAACTCAGGCTGCTCATGTAGCCAGTGAATTTCTGGATATAGCGCTCTTAAAATATCATGGTAGTCTTCAGACTCTAATAACAACTTGCTATCATAATTTCGAATAACCGTGATTAAGTTTTTCATACTCTTAAATGTGTTTGGATCATTTAACTTGCTATAAATAACTTCAATGTTTTGCGGAACCTTATCAGTGTTAAAAAATGCAGGCACCCATTTAAGCCTGGTTAGATATGGATTAAAGTCGATGCCTAAGTATCCTGCAATGCGGTCACGCCATGGTAATGCGGAATTATACAGCATTAATAATCGCACGGTTTCTTCCGAGCTAATTTTTGCAGAGCTATGGCTAATGTGGGCGCTATCTGCTCCGTGGCGAAGGAGATACTTTATAGTGTCTGCGGTACTAATTTTTGAAGAATAAGAGTGGCCAGAGGTAATAGAAAAATTAGAATAATTAAGATTGGCTTGTTGATAGTCTGGGGTATGGCTAATAATAAAATCTAGAAGTGTTATTCCTTGCAGGCCTATTTTATTAATAGCAAGCTTTTGCTGAGAGAGGAGATCGAGCTCTGTAATCAGGTTTAGAGTCTCAATTTTTTCAGCTGCTGTAAACAAAACTCTAAGTACAAAGTCTGGGTCGCAGCGCCTAGTGAGCTCTATGGACAACCCTTTCTGTTTATATTGAAGTGCTGCCAATAGCGGGCTACTACCTTCTTCATCAATTGTATTTAAATCTATGTTACTGCATTTAAGAAGTTCAGAAGCTGACATAAGCCGCCCTTGTATAATTGCATAATGCAAGGGAGTTCTTTTTTTCCAGTCATATATATTAAGATCAATATCATTTTCTATGTATGCTTGAAGTATTATATTGAAAATATCAGTGCTGCTAGATATTGCTGTGTGCAATAAGGGTAAAAACTCTCTAGAGAAAGAGATTCTATTACTCCAGCCTAAAAAATCTACTTTATGTCGCAAAAATGCCATGACCGCGCCTAACTGAGAATAATAAATTGCTTCGCATAATCCTTCAGTTGCTTGCTCAATGCTTGGTTTTAGTCGCTGGGTAATGATGTCAATGATATTGCCACACCCATAGGTGGCAGCAGTTAAGAGTATATCAGTGTAGTCATCATTGGAGATATCAAGCGATTTGTCTTCACCGTAATATTGTAATAATGCATGCACCTTCTCAATACTTTTAGATTTGATGGCATTTAAAAACGGAGTTCCATTCGTAAGATCTCTACTAAAAACTTTTAAGCCTTTTGTTGTTAGCATTTGATTTAAAATTGTTAGGCTTCCATACCGAGCGGCAAGACTTAATGTCTCTTGTTGCTCATCTAAAGCAGATACCGATAGTAACTCAATAGCTATTGCGTCATGATTCTTTTTTATAGCAATCATAAGCGGAGTATGATTATTGGCGCGTAATGTGTGGTCTGCTCCGTGAAGTAGTAGCATTTTAACAATCTCAATATGACCTTTTCTAGCAGCCGCATAAAGTGCTGTTTGCTTATATGGGTAATGATCTTTGTAATCTTTATAAGAAGTATATTGAGCGTCTAAGTTAATGCCATTAACACTTAATATTTTTTTTACAATAGCTAATGCACCATGATGACTAGCATTCACTAATGCTTGGTTGATATCGCAGAATGGTGAAGCTTCAATAAGCGCTTCAACAATATCAAGACGATTCTTAGTGACAGCCAAACTAATGGGTGACAGTATATCGTCATCTAATGTTTTAATGCCATCGATTTTAGCTAGCATTAACTTGATGATATCCAAGTGACCATGTTCTACTGCGTTGCAAAATAGGCTGGGGTTATGGTCATTAAGGTTAAGCTTTGATGGTCCCACGTAATCGAGTGTGATGGCAGCGATTTTTAAATAATTATCTATAATGGCGCGTTTGAGCGAAGCAAGAAGCTGATCGTTGCTCAGTTGGGAAACCAAAATCTGAAAGATTCCAGCGGCACCATGTGTGCGAGACCTTCCAATAATTAAGGTAACGTCTTCTAATTTCAACACGGGGTTGCTAAGAAGCATAACCATAAGGTTGATGCGCCCAGAACGCACCGCAAATACAGTCCAAAATTTTACGGCAGATAGATCGGTTGTATTTGCCAGCATATTCAAAAAATCTGGATTGCTATTAATATGTCTATAAATAACTTTGGAACTTTTCATTAGGTTCCAGATATCTGCATGCGACATACAAATAGGTAAAATTTGATTAAAGTGCCGTTTTGGAATATTTAAAATTGTATCAATGTCTTCTGTTGTGCTCGTGGAAATGTTGGGTATGTTAATACCTTTTTGCTTTAAAAGAAGATTAATCACTGGTAAGTGTTTATGTTTAACCGCTTGATTAAGCGCCTCCTGAAATAATGCCTGCTCAAGGTATGGGAGATCAATAATGCTATTCAATATATTTATTCGCCCAAAAGAGGATGCAAACAGCATCCGCTGTCGATAAGCCACGAGGTTATTAATGGTAGAAAGTTTTTTTAAGAAGCTTTCATTGTTATTAAAATAATTGTAAAGCGATTTTGAGCTTCGCATTAAGTGCCAAATTGCTTGATCAGGTAGTCGCAGCAAGAGCTCGCCAATGATTATTTCCACAGGCAGTGATTCAAAACTGCCTAAAGGTGTCAGCTTAATTATTCCTGACTCAATCCCCAATATGTTTGCAGTATTATAAATAAACTCACCACTTATTTTATAAGCTTCAATGCCATTGTTATATGTGTTGTTGTGGAGCTCTTTAGTACGGTTGTGAATATCAGTAATAAGTTCACGACACTTTTCAGTTGATTCATTAAACTCAAGCGCTTTTGTGCAAATATTTTGAATGGTTTGTAGTATGCGGGATTTTCTTTCGGGGTTTTCAAAAAAATCCTGAAAACTAATTTGATTATGAAAGTTAATGGTAATTAAAGATAAGAGCTCATTAATTGCTTTCTCTAGCGTTCCAAAGCGCTCATTTAAATATTTTTGTTTGATTATTTCCCTAGATTGTTTGACATCATCCGTGACAAAGTTGTTGTTATTGTTCTTCTTCATATTGTCACTTCTGCATTTTTAATACTATGTTAATCTTTTGTATATGTACTAATTACACCTCCTGGAGAGATTTGTTTGTTTTCCATGCAACTATGCGACCATAACACACACCAGGTAATACAAAATCCGTAAAAAATACCTAGAGAATAAGTTTTCAGAGGTAACTACTTAATAATTTGTTATTTTACTTGTTTGGTAAAATGAATTTTTTTAGTGTGGCAAGGGTTTTTCCAGAGGGTGTGCGGTTAGTAAAGGAGTTTCGCCTTTCTATATGATCTATATGCCCTTGTCAATAAGGTTGTTATAGGCTCGGTAGCATGCTTGGCTATTATTTACATCATAAAATCACCAATTAACTGCGCCGTAGCTCGAGGATTATCAAGCTGCGGCATATGTCGCGCATTTTTAAGCAAATGAATTTGACTGGCAGCAATCCCGTTACCAATCAGAAAATCACGATACAAAGATGAATTTATAAACCCATCATCTTCACCCAAAATATAAAGCAAAGGCTTATTAAAATTTTGAATAAGTTGCAATTCATTAACCCACTGTTGCGTCTCAAGCTGTTTGGCAAGAAATTCTCGGCAATTTGGATCTGTCCTTTGAATATCATCCAGCATTAACTTAAACGCACTTCCCTGATGCAGAGAAGGGTTAACATATGCTGCTGCGATTATTTCATCCTCTTTTGCAGAGCGCTCTTTTTGAAATAAAAGCTCTAGTGCTTTCGTCTGATGATGTAATGAAAAAACCTTTTCAATACTTTGCGCTTGAGCAGTTCCCATTAAAATCAATCCAGTTAAACCACTAAGCATATTGATGGTGCGAACGGCACAGTTACCGCCAACACTATCTCCAGCAATGTAATAATCCGTGAGTTTCAGCTGATCAATAAATTGAATTAAAACTGCTGTAAAACCTTCGATGCTGTAATACCAAGCAAATTGATCACAATCAATATGATCAGATAGCCCATGCCCCGGAAAATCCAGGCAAATTAAATCATATTGGTTGATTAATAAATCACACAGTGGTTTAAAAGATGCTGCCGATGAGTGAAATGCATGAAGTAACAGTAAGGTTTTCTGATTGCCAGAGTTGCTATGTAAATAATGTATTTTCCCAAATTCAAAGTCCATTGTGCTTGACCGCATAGCCATTTATTTTTACTCCTTCAAACTAGCGCAAAAAATCCAACGTATCATTAACAAACATCCCCCACTGATCCATCCATAACATATGCATGCATTTCGGATACACTTTTAGTGAACAGTTTGGGATAGAGTGGTGAATTAAATCAATATGCGACTTTGGCATAATCCATTCGTTTTCACCCCACAGTATAAGTGTCTCACAGCGAACGTCAGTTAAAGCCTGGGTATAATCAAAATGCTTTAAGAAATTTCCCCAGCCATAATTCATCACATCAACGTTATAGCCAATTTCTAGCGGCGGTTCTCCTGGCTCAAAAGAATAAGCATATAAAGGCGACATAAGTTTATAAAAATCGACTACTTCTTCTTTTGATCCATCAAATGAACCATTCCAAATTTTTTCAGCAAAGGCGATTTGCTCTGGGCTGCCGATTTTTAATAAATTAGCTTTTGCTTCATCATAAAAAGCTGAACTAACTACACCGCCAATAATCAATAATTTTTTTAATGCATCTGGATAACGAGTAGCATAGCCCAAGGCAGCGATAGAACCATAAGACTGTCCAAAAACAAAAAAGCGCTGAGGATTCAGATTAAAATACTGTCGAATGGCTTCTACATCATCAATGTAATGATCCAATGAACAAAATTCGACATGACATGGCTCACTCTTACCACAGCTTCGTGGATCAAACAGAATAACATCCGCTACCTCAAAAAATGTCTGTGCAATTGATTGATCAGGGTCGTCATATAGACTCATATCATTGCCTGGCCCTCCTGGTAAAAGAATGACCGTGTTTCTGTCACCGAGATTTTTTTGAACAAACTGTTTTGTAAAAACTTTAGAAGATGGGGTGTTGAGTCGTTTTGGTAAACTGATATGTTCTTTGTTAGGGGCTGCCATTATTGTGTTGCCTGTCAATCAAACCTTTAATATTTGCATCATACTACAGCTAGTAATCATTTGTATAAAGTGTTTTTTATATGGCTCATATAGCATAGAGAAAGATGCATGTTGGTGTTAGTGCCAAGCAACCTCTCGCCGGCGTTTATGGCTTGGATGTCACAACCCTCTGCCAATGCATGAAAACTGAGCCGCGAACGCCAGTGAGAGGTTGCCCAAAAATACAAGCTTCGGTTTTAAATTAATACGCAATGCTTAACAAGCTAAATTCACAAAAAAATAATTTTAAATTTGCGTTCAAGACTTGCAGTTAAAGATTAGTGCACGACTCGGTTGCGTTATCTAGAGCATGTTCATGGATCCCGTGGTCATGGCCACGGGATGACGGAGGCTGATGACGGAGGCTGATGACGGAGGCTGATGACGGAAGCTGATGACGGAGGCTGATGACGGAGGCTGATGACGGAAGCTGATGACGGAAGCTGTTGACGGAAGCTGGCGACGGAAGGTGGTTTGCTTGCGAATCGTTTTGTAGTCAGATTTAAGATTGCCTTAATTATCACCAGATATAATACACAAAATAACATCTTTTCCAGCTTAGATTAATGTGAGTAAACAAGCCAATGAATTTCGAACGTTTAAAGCAAACTGAACAACAGCGCCGTGCAAATAAGTCGCAACAGACTGAAAAAAATAAAGTTTCTTCATTTGATCGACAGCAGATCCTTAGTCATTCAGCACCCGAGCAAAAAAAACAGCCAAATGAGCCGATAAAGCCTCGCATCAACGCCATGGTACTAAATCCATTTAGCTCGATGGGGCAATTAGTTATTCCAAAAGATGTAAATCCAAGATTAAAAGAGTTAGCTTTGCCTGGGCAGGTGCGTGGTTTTTTTTCTGCTACATTCTATGATACTGATCCTACTCAGCAAAATAAAAAAATATCAAAAACATCAATCAATCCTGGCACTACCATTTTTTATAAACCAGTTAATGCCAACAAAGATATTTTAAAAGTGCAAATTATGCAGCAAGGCCAACAAGCAAAAATTGGTTATATGTATGCAGGGGATATTGATCAAACAGAGTATTTTAAACCAATTAAAGACCCAAATTTTAAACTTTTTAAGCACCGGCCAATATTGAGTGATGTTAAGCAATATGCATATGGTGATTGTTTTTTATTAGGCACTTTAAGTGCAATTTTAGACCGAGTGGATGGCGATCAAATTATTCAATCAATGATGCGACAAGAAGGTAGCACAGTCGTAGTGCGTTTTTATCACCCAACAGAAAAGGAAAATAATTTACCTAAACCGGTTTACATCCGCGTTAATATTGCTGAGCACATGGTGCCAACCAAAAATGGGATTAAGTCCACCTTTTCACATCAAGCACCCTGGGTCAGTGTTTTAGAGCAAGCTTATGCCGCAACAGGTTGGAAAACCTATGTGGTGGCTAACAAACCGCAGCCTCATTTGAAGAATAATGTCGAATTCAGCATGAATCATTTGCCAAGCCTAGAGTACACCTTAGAAGGCGGCAGTTCAAAAGCAATTTTTTCTATCTTGACAGGCAATAAAGCAACTCAACATGAATTTTTGCAATCAGAAGAAGGATTAAGAAATTTAATTCAACCAGGTCCTGCTTTATTGGTTAGCCAAAATAAATTGGTTTTTGATCAAAAAATTATGCCGCTTATTCAAGATATAGATAAAAATGATCCAGCAGATGAAACCTGGAAAATGCTGCAGAAAAATTTTCCTGTTTGCCAGGCATTAAGCAAGCAAGAAGTGAAGCAATGGGATCGATACATTGATGATTTAAAAGATCAAAGCCCCACCGCTTATCAACAACTACAAAAAGCTTTGAAAATAAAGACTGAAGCACCGCTTAGCAAAGCAGAGTGGCAGAATAAACTAAAGAATTTAAGCGGTGGTATGGAGAAAAAAGATCAACCGCCAGCTAATATCATTCAAAGATTCATTAAGTTTTTAGATGGTCCAGATGATAAGGTGAGTTATATCAATGCAAAATCAAAGCAACTACAGCAAGAACAAGCCTATCAATTCTGTGATTTAACCCAAGCCAAGAAGCCTCAATACACCAAACGACAATTAACTATTTACTATGGCATTTACGATGCGATAAAAAATAAAGCGCAAGCCGTGACCACAGGTACCATTAGAAATGAACGTTTACCAAAAGATAATTTATTTGAGAAGAAAATACTCCACCCGTTACATTGTTATCACGTGATTAACGTTAAGGAGGGTCGAGATGATCAGAAAAAATATATTGAACTACGCAACCCGCATGGCGGCGATAATGCATTAGTCAAAATCGAATTAAGCGAATTTGAGCAGTATTTCAATCGCTGGTATGAGTGTGATCCATGGCCCATACATTATCAATCGCATTGTGAGGCGATTGACTTGAATGCTTCTGAACATGGTTCAAAAAAACAATCGCCAACAAATGGGGTGGGTGTTTTTGATGCTAAGCCCTCATCGAAAACGGGCAGCACAGAAGATGTAAAAAATACTTTGCATGCTTCGCTTCAATAGAATCGTCATTGCGTGACCTAATTATTGATCACAAGTCATGACTCGATCGCGCAATCTAGAAGACATTCATGGATTCCATGCTCATTTGTTCAAAATAAAATCAGCACGCTGTAAGCAAATTATGATTTGAAGAAAATTATTATGGCCGTTTAATACTATTTTAATAATAAAATGTTAATCTGCCGTCCATTACTTTTGTCAACCTGTGAACTTACTCAAAAGGACAGTACAATGCCCACCAATAAATATGAACAACTTCTAATCGATTTAAAGCAGCAGCAAATAATTAAAAGCTATAAATCAGGTAGCTATGATGGAATTAACAAATTCAGCGAGCACAATCAATGGTTTAAAAGCTTCTCCCTGGACAACTGGGCGCTAGAGATAGAGTTGCAAAATGGTATTGTTATCTACTCTTTTAGAGACCTTCATCAGTTACAGATCCGCATAACCAACCCCAGTAGGCCTGGATTCAAATTATACTGTAGTGCTTGGATGGACACTGGCTTACAGAATCTTGTGGCAAACTTGGTTGGCTCCTTTGGTGTCGATACTTCTGCTTTGGGTAATCTGCAAAGCTACTCAAATCGCGAAGAGGAGCTGAAAGCCAAAGGTGAATTTACCTTGCGTGATAAAGATTTAGAAAAAACACTAGAGTTTGATGTCTTCAAAAAACAATGTTTGGATATCATGGGTAAGGACTTATGGACGTTGTTACTTGAAAGGGGACAAGCAAAAATGCATATGCAAAGTAACATTAGCAATAACAACAATGATAAAAATCCTAGCATCGTTACAATTGGCACAGAATCTGTTTTGAATATGATTCATAAAAAACCAGCTACTACAAATAATCATATTTCTCCGTCACCCGAAGCACTTAAGGTCGCTGCCAAAAATGTTTATCCAGGCGCTTGGAAATATGATAAAAAGAAGAACAACCTATTTCTATTTTGCGATCGCCAAGAAGACGCCATCCAATTGCGTGATCATTTCAATACGTATAAAAACACTGGTTCACAAATGGGTAAAGTTCAAGGGAAGTCAGATTATTTGGTGCATATACCAAACCCTGATCTTGCCGTTTTGCAGCAAACACCTAAATATAAAAAACCAATCACACAAGCACCACATATAGAGCTGGGCGCGAATATTCAGAATGCCATTGATAGTTTGCCGGAAAAATATAAGCAACCCTTTGTAGAGACCAATAATAAGACTAGCCAGGCATTTGAAAAGGCAGATTTATTACTAAAATACTTGAAAGAGCTCTCAAGCAAAATAGAAGCTGGTGAATCATTTCAATATGCAAGCCCTTTTAAAACTGCAGATATCGATACAGCTTTCAAAGACTCTATGATTTTAAAAGAGTTTGAGCAGATGATGCCAAATGGTCGCTACGTGCAAGATTTCTTTTATATGTTTACTTACCTATATGACGCCATCGTGAAAAATGCGAAGTTTACGTTTGATTATGGTGTTGAGGGGAACAATAATCAATATATTGCAATTGAGCTCCATAGGGAGGTTCAGCTTTTGACTGATAAGGCCAACCAGCTAATGGGGCAGTATCTTGATTGCTTGTATCAGTTGATAAGAGAGGATAGAAAGCCAGATGTTGATAGAGGTATTGAGACTTTCTGTCTTATCATACCCTACTTATGGTTGTCTGTTAAAAGTTTGAATATACTTACTGGTTCTGAACGAGTAAACCCATTTGCTACGATGACACTATTGACGAATGCTAACTGGAAGTTAGACAATAACAATAACAATAACAATAACAATAACAATAACAATAACAATAACAATAA
>CAYXLV010000036.1:0-10947 GCA_964465995.1 uncultured Coxiellaceae bacterium
CTAATGCTTGAAACAAGCTAGGTTTGCGACTGTAATTGCGGTAATGCTGAACATTAAATTCTTTTTCTAAAATTGTCCAAAGATCACCTGTACCGTCAGCTAAACCTAATTTAACCGCTTGCTGACCCGTCCAAAAATCACCAGAAAATAATTCATTTTCATTGCCGCGTAATTTGCCTTTACGACCGGCTAACACATCATCAATAAAATTTTGATGCACTAAGTTTAATAAATGATGAACTTTTTGCTGATCCGCTTCTTTTAATGGTTTAAAAGGATCTAAGCGATCTTTATTAACCCCAGCGGTAAACACGCGGCGTGAAATACCTAATTTTTGCATTGCATCGTTAAAACCAAAGCCACTCATAATCACGCCAATGGAACCGGTTAACGTATCGTTATGCACATAAATTTTATCTGCAGCAGTCGATACTAAATAAGCGCCAGACGCTAAAATATCCTGACCAACCACGATAACTTTTTTATGGTATTTCTTTTTCAGTTGTAAAATTTTGTCGTGAATAATTGAGGCTTGCACCGGACTACCACCTGGTGAGTTAATCACTAACACCACGCCTTTGGAATTTTTATCTTTAAATGCTTTTTGTAAACTTGGAATCACTTTGAGTGCGGAGAATTCGGTGTTTGGCATAATCACGCCGTTTAAGCGGATTAAAGAGACGTAAGGTAATTTCGATTTAGAACCACCCATTTCAGTGGATTTGGGCCCGAAAATAAGAATGGCATATACGATTAAAACAAAGACCCAGATAAAAGATCGAATATTTTTCCAACGTCGGTCGGTTTTACGATCTTTTAGAAAAGCGTTAACGAGTGCTTTCTCGATAGGTTGATTGGTATGATCAGTCATGATGTCCTGCCGTGGATGGTTGAAAGAGATAGCACAATCCTAAACGATCGATTAGGACTATGCAATGATGCTACTCCTTACTGACTAGTGCGAATCGCTAACACATCGCAGTCAGCGTGATGCAAAATAGCGTTAGCGCGTGAGCCTAATAAAATATCAATCCCATGATGGCCATGTGAGCCAACGACAATTAAATCCGCATCCAATTCTTTGGCTAAATCAATAACCGCTGTTTTCACAGAACCTGTTAACACATATTGATTATCGGGTGTGATTTGAAATTCACTGCCAAGATTTGCTAGCGCATCTCTAGCATTGGCTTCGAGTTGTTGTTCAAGATTGGGATCAATAGGAATGGAAAATTCGCCGCCATAAGCGACAGGTGAGTGTTCTAAAACGTGGACGATGGAGAGGTTTGCTTCACAGTCGGTGGCGATTTCACTCGCACGTGCGGCAACGGCTTGACTGTTTTCAGAAAGGTCCGTCGCAATAAGGACGTTTTTATAGTGGATCATAAGCATTACTTGGCTAAAAATTCAGTATTGTAACTGCTGGCTTGTTCCATTGGCAATGTTGACATAATCCTGAACAGACAATTCCTGTGGTCGACGTTTGGGATCAATATCGAGTTGTGCAAAAACGCCAGGCTCAATTAATTTTTTTAAAGCATTGTGGATGGTTTTACGCCGATGCGAAAACGCTTCTTGCACAATGTGCTCAAAATGTTGAGTATTCGCTAATTGATAACTGGGTTGATGCTGCGGTTGCATATGTAATACCGCAGACTCCACCTTCGGTGGCGGATGAAAGGCTGTGGGCGGCACGCTAAATAAAAATTCATTGCGACAATGATATTGAGCCATCACCGACAAGCGTCCATAATTTTTAGCGCCGACTTCAGCCGCTAGCCGTTCCACCACTTCTTTTTGCAGCATAAACACCATGTCGTGAATATGCGCTTTGGCAGCAAACAGTTTAAATAATAAAGGGGTTGAAATGTTATAAGGTAAATTACCAACCACTCGAAATTTAGCACCTTCTAAATCAAGTGAGGCAAAATCAAATTTCAACACATCACTTTCATGAATATGCAAATGCGATTGACCGGCAAAATGCTGCTGCAAATAGCGCACTAAATCACGATCGATCTCAATAAGATCCAGCCGTTTAACATGCGGTAATAAATACGCCGTCATCGCACCTTGGCCGGGACCAATCTCTACCATATGGTCATCGGTCGATGGCGCAATCATCGTGACAATTTTTTGCAAAACCGATTCATCGGTTAAAAAATGTTGACCAAATCGTTTACGTGGACGCATGGGCTAACTCGATAGCGGCTAAAAAGCTGGCTGGGTTTGCCGTCCCAGTGCCAGCAAGACTGAGTGCAGGTCCATGATCCACAGAACTTCGAAAAATCGGCAATCCTAAAGTAACATTAACAATATCACCAAAATCCTGCGCCTTAATCACCGGCAAACCTTGATCATGAAACATCGCCAGTACGACATCCGCCTGTTGTAATTGATGCGCAGTAAAAGCTGTATCCGCAGACACTGGGCCCATCACACGCATGCCTTGTTGCTGACAACGTTGGATGACTGGAATTAAAATCTCTTGCTCTTCTTGGCCAATATGACCGTTCTCACCGGCATGCGGATTAAGACCGCAGACTAAAATACGCGGTGCTTCAATATGAAAACGCGTTTGACAATCATGATGCAGAATATGCATGGTATCGAGCAAACGTGTTGGTGTAATGGCGGCTGGTACATCGGCTAATGGAATATGTGTTGTCACCAGCGCCACTTTTAATGTTGGCGACATCAACAGCATGACGGGCAGTGCCGTGTCTGTAAGTGCCGCCAAGTATTCAGTGTGGCCACTAAACGGTGTGCCTGCTTGATTAATCACTGCTTTATTAATTGGTCCAGTGACTAACCCACGAAATTCACCATTTAAACAAGCACGCGTGGCACTTTGCAAAGTCGCTAAAACATACTCAGCATTGGCGGGATTCAGTATTCCAGGAATCACTTTGGTTTTGACGGGATGATGCACCACAGCTAATTGATTGGCTTCGATCACTTGTCCAGGGTGATATGCAACTAATTCAATCGCAATATTTATTTGCTGCGCACGTTCGCGCAATAATTCAATATCAGCAAATGCGACTATGGGTAAATGTGGGTGTTGTTTAGCGATGCTTAGGATCAGCTCTGGACCAATCCCGGCCGGTTCGCCGGGAGTGATCGCAAGATAATTGGTGCGGGTGGATGACATTTAGTCGTTGTTCATGATTTTAATGTAAGCGGTTTTTCTAAGCTGCTTAATAAATTTGGCAGATTGCTGCATAAATTTTTGTTGGAACAAAACTTGCTGTGCTCTGGCACGTGTAATGCCTTGGGTCGCTGCGGCTTGTTTACCAATCAGTTTTAAAATATGAAAGCCATTCGGCGCTGCAATCGCGTTGGAATAACTATCGTCTTGCATTGTTGCAATGGGCTTTAAAAACAAGTCAGGTAAGTCAGCTGCTGCACGCCAGCCAAAATCATTCACTTCTAAATTAGCATGCGCTTGGTGCACACTTTTAAGGCTTTTACCTGCTTGCAATTGTTTAGCAATACTTTGTGCTTCTTTTTTTGCAGCCGCCACTTCAGCTTGATTGGAGTTATCGGCAATTGGAATCACTAAGTCAACTAAATGAATGCGTTGCTGACCTTGGTTGTGTTGATTGTATTTAGCAATAAATTGATCGACTTCTTTGTCGGTAACTTTAACTTTTTTGGCAACCGCTTCACGCAATACTTGTTGCACGATTAATTGCTTGCGAATTTGTTTTTTAAGTTCGGTAATGGAGTGACCTTGAGCGTGTAGTTTTTGTTTTAATTGCGCAAGTGTCAAATGATTGCGTTTCGCAAGACTGCTGAACGCTTCAGCCACTTCTGCATCAGACACTTTAAAGTTGTTGCGCTTTGCAATTTGCAGTTGCAACTTCACGTTAATTAATTGATTTAACACTTCTTGACGTAGTGTTCCAGCTGGAGGTGTCATCATATGTGAGCGAGCGATTTGCATTTTGGCAATGGTCATGGCTTGTTCAAATTGTGCTTTGGTAATGACCTCGTTATTAACCACCGCTACGATGCTATCGAGTGGTTTAAGAGAGCTTTGAGGAGAAGGGAGTGATTCAGCAAATGCGGAAAAAGAGGCGGTACTAATTATAATGGTGAGGATTGCTAATATTTTTTTCATGGCTATGACCTTTTATCTATTTATCGAAATGTATCGTGAAATCCCGGCAACGTTGATGTTAATAACGCGCTAGGATTGCTATTACCAAAACTACCCAAACCTTTTAGCATCAGCTGCACAACATATTGGTTTCTAAACTCGTTTTGTTGCGCGCCGGTTGTTGTGTTAGTGGCTGTACCTGTAAAGTGACGATCGGCTAAAAAGCGTAATGCCCAACAGCAAGTATCGTATTGCAGGCCAGCGTAATAAGTCTCGGCTCGACGTTGCGCGATATTATAATACCAATAACCAACAACACTCCAGCGATGCGTTAAAGGCCAGCTAAATCCAAGGCTTAGCAACTGCGTATTTTGATTGGCATTGGTGGGATTGAGCGATAAAGGATCATTGGCGCGGACAAACTCATAACCAATGGTAACAATGTGCAAAGTGTCTCCACTGTACGAAACGTGAAAAATGGCGTTATTCAGTTCTTCGCGATTAAAGTCCCAGGCACTACTGCCTGATATTGACCAGTGCGGTGCTGGATAATAAATCAACTGGCCAACTAATGGTGATGTGTGACCGATAGTGGGAGCGGTGTTGGGTAAGGTCACGCGTGGGCGCGTTATATAATAGATAATCCCAAGGCCTGCGCGCAATTTTTGTTCACCTGTGGTGGCATCAAAAATACGGCTTGTAATGCCAAAGGTCATTTGATTCGCATTTTGCAAACGATCAAAACCGGTAAAGCGATTGAGTGCAAATAATTGTTCGTAAGAAAAAGGTAAAAATTGCGTATCAAAGTCAGGGAAGTTGGCTTGGTTTTCAAACGGCACATACAGATAAAAAAAGCGTGGTTCCAAGGTTTGCACATAATCGTGTTGGTGATGCGCAAAGTGACGTTGGAAAAATAAACCGGCATCGAGATTAACAATCGGTAAATTACGGCTGCGTTGAAAAGACGGACGTGATACACCGGCGCTGGTGACAGCTTGTCTTGCAGAATAGGTTGTGCTGTCTAATAAAACTTGCGGGGTAATATAACCACCGGCGCGCACAATTGGAAAACTGAATCCAGGTTGCAAGTGAATGCGCTGGCCAACCGGGCGTTGAAAAGTAAACGGTGGGAAAAAACTATCGTAGTCAAAATTAACCGCCTGACCATTGAGATGAAACACGAGATCATGAAAGAGGTTAGGATAATTCGCATTAAAATCAATTTCTGGTAAACGGCGATATTGATTAATAGCGGGTGTGGCAATTTGATTAATTAAATGTAGCGTTTGGAAAGCCTGTAATAGAAAAATAAAATTCCAGTGCTCGCCTGCATAATTGATATTAAATTGATTCAATAATTGGTTAGCGCGAATATCACCGTAATTATTGCCGTAGTCGCTAAAGTAGTAAGGATCAGTTACATAGTTGGTGATCAAGTCACTGGTCCAGCGATCGCTCCATTGCATATGGTCGGTAAAAGCAAAGTAGCCGCGGTTATTGCTGTAGCGGCGTAGCTTAGTTAAATAAGGTGTAAAAAAACCTGGGAAGACTGTCATTAATGGTCCTGCTTGGTTGGGACCAAAAAAATTATTGAGTTGTTGGTTTTTAAATCGCGCAAAACCGCGATCGTTGGGAATAAAGTTTAGATATAAAAAACCGTGCATGCGTTGTGTTAAAAAGCGAAATAAACCGCTCATTAAGACACCGCGTCTTGTCATAATATGTGGTGTGATTAATAAGTCATAGTTGGGTGCCATATTCCAATAGTAAGGAATTTTAGTTTCGAAGCCGCGGCGTGTGGTAATTCCGGCGGTCGCGCCTAGAAAACCACTCTTGCGTTGTTTGCGTAATGAAAACGAAAAACGCGGGGCAAAAAAGACCGGTACTTTATGTAAACGTATCACAATATTTTTGGCGCGGCCGACGCCTTTGGTTTTATCTAGATGAAGTTGTTTGGCGCTAATTTGCCAGGATGGATGTAAAGGAGAGCATGTTGTGTAAGTGGCATCATATAAGTCAATCACACCATTGGCATGTCGCACCCCCGAGCTAGCAGTGCCCCATGCATCAAATTGCAGTTTTTTATTTTTTTGAAACGCTTTGATTTGATCTTCTGCAAGGTGATACAGAATATGTTTGAGGTGCGCGGTATGTTGAATTAAATCGATAACGATTTCATCGGCGATCAACAATTTGCCTGCTTCTTGATAATGCACATTGCCGACTAGACGCAATTTGGTAAAGCGTTTTAGTTTGGGGTCGCGATAAACATAAGCCGTTTGTGCTGTAATGCGTCGTCCCGGTTGCGTGACAACCACGTGCTTACGTAATACTGACCAACCCGAACGCGCGAAAGTCACCGGGCCATCGGCGGTGATGCGAGTGTTTTGTTGAGTAATGGCTTTTGGGTGTGGTGTGGCGCGAACAATTTTGGGTTCACGGTAATACCCTTTACAAAAATTACAGCGTGAACTTTTTATGTGCACCCAATTGAGTGATTTGGCAATTTGTTGTGCAGTGTAAGAGATCGGTTTGGGTTTTTTAGAAGAAGATGCGCTAGCGCTTGCACAATATGTTAGCAATTGCAGGGTGAGTATGCTAAAAATGATGGCAAATGTTAGGCGCTTGCGTGTTTTCATGGTGGGGAATGGTAACCCATGCTGCAAGTTTGTCCAATAAAACAGACTACAAATAAATGAGTGATCGAGATCAATTATTACAAGATTGGGTGAGTGTACAATTACCTCGTGTGCATGCTTTAAAGCCGTTAAGTGGTGATGCCAGTTTTCGTCGTTATTGGCGAGCGCATACCGATGAGCAAGCTTATGTGGTGATGGATGCGCCACCAACACATGAATCGGTGACACCGTTTATTGCGATTGCCAAAGGTTTCCGGCAGCACGGTATTTTAGCCCCAGAGATTTTGGCTGAAAATATTGAGCAAGGGTTTTTAATGTTATCGGATTTTGGTGATCAACTTTTACTCAGTGCATTACAAGCCAACCAACCTGATTCACTCTATCAACAAGCCTTTCAGTCCTTATTACGTATTCAATCCTGCCCGCCAATTCAACATTATTCACTCCCTCACTATGACGCTGCGTTGTATCGTCGTGAGTTGGATTTATTTTGTGATTGGTATTTGGCTCGGCATTTGCAAATTGCGCTCACTACTATAGAGCGCGATACCATTTTGCATGTGTTTAGTTTGTTAATTGAAGACGCGTTAGCGCAACCGCAAGTGTGTGTGCATCGCGATTATCATTCACGAAATTTAATGGTGTTGCCAAAGCAAACGCTGGGTGTGTTGGATTTTCAGGATGCCGTCATTGGGCCGGTGACGTATGACTTGGTGTCGTTGTTGCGCGATTGTTATATCGACTGGCCACCTGCGCAAGTGGAGCAGTGGGTGAATGATTATTATCGTTTGGCTAAAGCGCATAACATTGTTGATGGTGTCGATGCCGCACAATTTAAGCGTTGGTTTGATTGGATGGGTTTGCAACGTCATTTGAAATGTATTGGTATTTTTGCGCGTTTAAATTGGCGTGATCATAAGCCAAGTTATTTAAATAATATCCCACGTATTTTGCAGTACGTGCAGCAAGTGTGTCGACGCTATCCAGAATTTACAGAGTTTCTTAATTTAATGACTAAAAAGGGATTGATATGAAAGCCATGTTATTAGCTGCAGGACGCGGCTCAAGAATGCGACATTTAACCGACGATATGCCAAAGCCACTGATTCAGGTGGGTGAGCACACGTTGATTGAACATAATATTTTACGTTGTAAACAAGCGGGCATTCATGACATTGTAATTAACGTGGCTTATTGCGCGAAGCAAGTGATTGATGCATTGGGCGATGGCGAGCGTTACGGCGTTAATATTACTTATTCATATGAACAAGATGGTCCAATCGGTACCGGTGCTGGTATTTATCAAGCATTGCCACTATTGGGTGATGCACCTTTTCTAGTATTAAGCAGCGATATTTGGACACAGTTCCCATTGCAAACACTACTAAAGCAGCAGCCCACGCGCGCGCATTTAGTGATGGTGCCGAATCCAGCATATAACCGTGATGGTGATTTTGGTTTATCAGAACAAGGTTTAATTCATTTAGCCACACCCAAATTAACCTACGCCAACATTGCAGTCATTCATCCAAGCTTATTCAAAAACCAAACCGCCGGCAGCTTTCCGCTAGCACCACTATTGATCCATGAAATTCAACAACAACGTGTAACGGGTGAGTGTTATCAAGGGCCTTGGTATAACGTTGGTACACCGGAAGAGTTAGGTAAAGTTGCAGCGCTGCTTAATGGTCAGGTACAGCAAATTTAAAGTTGTAGTTGAGTAGTTATCTATATATATAGGTAAGCATATATGCCAATCAGGCTTGCCGTGTCCTTAAAGTTACATTATTTGTAACTATATGGTCATGCTAGCATCAAAAAAAGTAGAAAAATGGTTTGCATGTCCCTATAGTTACAATATTAGTAACTATAAGGTCATATCAATCCCGTGAATTTACAATCATATATCAAAGAAATACGCAGAGATGGAAAGCGTTGTTTTACTATTCGAGATGTTATTCAGCGATTTGGCATTTCGAATAGTTATGCAAGAGTGGCTTTGCATCGATTGCTGAAAGCTGGTGATCTGATCTCGCCGGCTAGAGGTTTATATGTCATTGTCCCACCAGAACATCAGCCGCATGGTTCGATACCTCCACAAGAACTTGTGCCTTTGGTGATGCAGTATTTAGACGCTCACTATTATGTTGCACTGCTAAGTGCTGGGTTGTTTTATGGGGCGACCCATCAAAAACCTGCTAGATTCCAAGTGATAACAGACAAACGCATTAAACATCCATCCTCTTTTGGCGATGTAGAAATTGATTATATTTATAAGAAATCTGTGCTTGAATTGCCGACTCAAGATTTTACTGTGAGTACTGGCTATCTTAAGGTTGCAACTCCAGAGTTGGTTGCCATTGATTTACTCGAATACCCTAATCATGCTGGTGGCTTAAATCATATTGCTACTGTTTTTTCAGAGCTTATTGAAGTGTTGGATCCTATAAAACTCATCAATCTCGCAAAAAAAACCAATACAGAATATCAGCTGCAACGTATTGGTTATCTCTTAGATCACATTGATGCCATGGATGAATCGAGCGCTGCAAAAATAATGAATCCGCTTGCGTGCTACGTGCAAGAAAAAAAACTAAACTACTTGCCGCTTGCTTCTGAAATATCAAAAACAGGCTTTCCAAGATGTAAGAAGTGGCGAATTATTGAAAATTCAGAAATAGAGAGTGATAGATGAAATCAGACATGAGTTTGTTTTGGGCCTATGTATTCTAGTTATACTAGAAAATTTAGGATTAAAGTGAACTATTGCCTTGGGTTGGTTTATTTTAGTATTATAATATCTAGTATGACTAGTAAAAATAAACAAAAAATAAACCAGCTGTTGAAGGCTGCTCCTAAAGGTGCAGTTCTTACGACTTCTTGGCTAAAAGAGCAGGGAATATCGAATAAATTGGCTTGGTGGTATGTAAAGTCAGGTTGGTTTGAGCGTATTTCTGATGGGGCTTATAGCTTCGTTGGCAGTAATATCAGCTGGGCAGGTGCTGTTGCAGCAGTACAGCAACAATTAAAACTTCCAATCTATCCAGGTGGTAAAACGGCTTTACAGTTGCTGGGTAAGGGACATTACGTCAGCATGGATCTTCAAGTCATCCAATTATTTGCTGTTCCCAAAACAAAAGTACCGAAGTGGTTACAAGCGTCTTACTGGGAGGAGACGCTTATGGTTTACCGTCCTGCCTTATTTAGTTCAGACAGTAATGCGTGGTTGGCAAGTTTTGAGATCGCTGGGCAATCGATAATGGTTTCTTCTCCTGAGAAAGCGTCCCTTGAATTATGCTATCTGGTTCCTAATGAGGTTACTTTTTCAGAAGCGGCACTAATCATTGAAGGGTTGGCCAGGATGCGACCGAAATTATTGCAAAGCCTGTTAGAAGCCTGCCTATCTTATAAAGCAAAGCGTTTGTTACTTTATTTAGCAGAATATTTTCAACACCCCTGGGTGCAAGAAATAGATTTAAGTCGTGTTGACTTGGGCAAAGGTAAACGTGTTATCGCTGGCGGTGGTCACTACAACGACAAGTATAAAATATCAGTGCCAGCACTGAAGGATAATCAATGAGTGTTCTTACAGCTTACAAAAATCAGGTTGAACTACTATTAGATGTTTTACCATTTATTCAAACTGACTCACGCTTTGCTTTAAAAGGTGGTACGGCGATTAATTTGTTTCATCGAAATATGCCACGGTTATCAGTAGATATTGATCTGACGTATTTGCCGATAGAGTCACGCGACATTTTTTTAAAAAACCTAACGCAAGCAATGCAGGATCTTGCTGATAAAATGACAGCAAAAGGCTTGCAGGTAGAAATTAAGCGCTTAGGCGAGCATATTATCAAGCTGCTGGTGAGTAATCATCAAGCCACTATTAAAGTAGAGCCTAACACGGTTTTACGTGGCAGTGTTTTTGATCCTGAAGTAAAAGAATTAGCCGAGGCCGCGCAAGCTGAATTTTTACAAACACAAAAAGTAAAAATGGTTTCGATGGCTGATCTTTATGCAGGGAAAATTTGTGCGGCTCTTGATCGACAACATCCTCGTGATTTATTCGATGTTAAATTACTTTTAGAAAATGAAGGAATAACAACGCCTATTCAACAAGCGTTCATTGTGTATCTTGCTAGCAGTCCACGCCCCATGAGTGAATTATTATCCCCTCATGAATTGGACATTAAAGACGTT
>CAYXLV010000037.1:0-10920 GCA_964465995.1 uncultured Coxiellaceae bacterium
TTCTCAGCTTGTGAGTAAAGATTCATTTGTCACATAACCCACAAAGTAACATTAGATTAATTGGATCCAAATCTTTTTTAGCTTATAGCCCGAATAAACAAAATGCATTATATTGCTCGCGGAATTTATTACCAATGGCAAATGAAAATGTTTAAAAACCAACAATCTTCTGCTTTTCCTGAGCTTTGTCAAAAATTAGGCTATCAATTTAATAACAAAGAATTATTGATAACGGCACTCACTCGAAAAGCTGCGCAAATTGAAGGCAAACAACTGCCTTCAATTGGACACTATCAGCGTTTAGAGTTTTTAGGTGACAAAGTGATAGGACTTGCTATAGCCGATATTCTTTATGATCTGTACCCTGATTGGCAAGAAGGCCAGCTAACTCAAGCAACTTCGCACTATGTTAATAATACGACAGCTTTGCCGGAGATTGGGCGGCACTTAAATCTGGATAAATACATCATAACGGGCCATGGAGAAGAGTTACAAGGCATCCAGTGTCAACCTAAAGCGCTTGCTGATGCGGTGGAAGCATTGTTTGGTGCTATTTTTCTTGATTGTGAAAAAAACCATGTCACTATTCGAAACTTAGTGAAAACCCACTGGAAAATACTGGGACTTTTAGACACTGCTAATAAAACTCCACCAACACTGACCCACTTTATTACCGCTATAGATGAAGCAGATAAACTCTTAGAAAAAGCATTACTTGAAAATGATACCTCTGCAGTTAATAGTGCTCTGATTAAAGGCGCAAATCCAAATATCACTTTAAAGCTTCGCCGACCTAATTGGCCACCCGATAGTTTCCTTTTCTGCGATATCACCACCTGCAAGACATCGGCTTTAATGATTGCAATACTTAATCGAAATAGTGAGGCAATGCAGTATTTATTGCAATTTGGTGCAGACCCGAATTGGTCGCATACACAATTAACTTTAATGCCGCAGCACAAAACAAAAAATGTTCCACTAGCTGATTTACTGCACCCAAAAATCACTACAACCACACCGCAAAAAACGCCGCTACACGTTTTAGTTGAACTAGCGCCTGTGCACACATTTTCAATATCAAAAGCAATTCAGCTGCTTATTGCATATCAAGCAAATATCAAGGCAGTTGATTCTCAGGGGAAAACGCCCGCTAAAATCTACAGCACTGGCAAGCGTGTTAATGAGCTTGATAAAACTATTTTGGCTTTACTTCAACCAGCAGATCCAGAGCAAAAAAAATTAGCAGCAGTTAAAAAACAAGGCTTGAATAATCTTCGCCATAATACGGTTCATGGCTTGATGTCGGATATCTTTAGTAATGAGGGTGAGGATTTTGCAAGTGATACAGCAGAAAGTTTGTTGAATGCGAAATTTTTTTAGTGACTTTGGGCATTATAAAAATTCAACTGATCTGCTACTACTGTACTTTATTTAGATTGAGTCGGTTGCTGACCATTATCAGATGGTGATTCTTTTTTTTCTGACCGAGTAGTGCGATTTGCAGCGCTAAAAATTCCACCATAAGCTGAGGCGCTTGAGCTCTGGTTGGGCGACTTTTGAAGATCAGGGCTCGACTCTATATGTTTTTTTACAGCCTCGGATAATTCATCTACTGTATTGTTGATTGCTTGAATGCTCTGACTTATCGACTCAGTTTTTTCAGTAAATTTTTCTGCGGCCTGAGTTTGTTCATGATGCATTTGTCGTTCTTCTTGTAGCATTTTTTCAAACTGCATCGCTTGTTTATCAAAATTTTTGAAATGCTTTTCCATACGTTGCTCCCATGCTTGAAGCTCCTTGCGCTGCTCATCTAGCATTTGATGGAAAGCCATATTTTCTTTAATTTCACTTTGCAGGGTTTTTAGCTCAGTTTGCCAGCTTCTTTTTTTTAGAATTAAATTGTTGATCGCATTCTTACATAACTCTTTATCACTTTCGGTTGTGTAAGTTAAATCACTCTTATCAGGGTGGTATTTCAGTAGTAGTTGCTTGTAAGTTTTACTATGTTGCTCTATTGCTTGTTGTGTGTGGCGCCATTCTGCAAAGCCACGGTAACCTTGTTGAAACTGTAACTTGATATCCTCATAATCACTCTTGAGTTTTTGCATATCTTGTGCAATTTGCTTATCCAGCGGTAGTGGCAACGAGTTGGCTGCGTTTTCATTGCTGGTTTGTGTGTATTTTAAATCTGAGGCTTGAAAGTGTGGTGTGGAGACATCTGCTTTATTTGGCAGATTATGGTTATTGGACCAGTTGGTTAATTTTACAATGATATTTCTTAACTGATTTCTTAAACTGGAAAAGTAGCCGGTTTGTCGGCGATACTTAGATAATGTATTTCCAATTTTTTGTACTGTCTTAATATTTTCTATGGACGGTGTCGTTCGCTTTTCATGTTGGGCTTTGAGTGCTAGTGCACTTATTTTCGTATGTTGCTTACGTAATACTGACAATATTACCACCTGACGTTTTTGCTCTATAAAAATATCAACAGTAACACGGCGAATAATCCTCAGTGGCCAAGGTGTTTTATCATACGTTGCGATGTATTGTTTGATTTTCTTAATTCTGCCTTGTTGGCTATAACGCTCTAAAGTTTTTTGATAAGACTCACCTAGTAGATTGAAATGCTTCCGGCGTTTAGCGAGCATTTCAACATATCTATCTAGCTCTGCATTAATGCTAGTGAGTTGACTTAATGGTGGTACTGAGTCTTGTTTCATCTAATTACCTCGTGTTGGGCTTGGTGGTGAGGAAGTCAGGCTGTCATTGTTATTGTTGTTGTTATTTTTTGAAAGTAGTGTTTGTACTAGTTGAGTCAGTTCTTCAAGTTTTATGTTAGTTTGGGATAGTTCATCCTCAGTCTTTTTTTGTTTTTCTGCAGCTTGCTCCTGAATTTCTCTGAGCTTAGTACGCTCTTTTTTGCTGTCTTCTAGCTCTTGTTGATATCTCTCAATTTGATTGTTTTTCAACCGAACTTCATTTTCTGCTTCCATTCTTCTGGCCTGTTCTTCCAGCTTTTCTTGCATAATAATTTTTTTCTCTTTTTCCACTTTATTTAGCTTACTTTTAAGTCCAGTTACCTCTTCAGCTAATTTGTTGTTTTCATCCATGATTTGCGCTAATACAGGTGACATGAAAAAGCCCAGGCCCGAGCTGCGTCGACCGTAATTGAAATCTTTCTCATATTTTTCGATTTCTCGTTTGACACCCTGGTGCAGTTTGCTCATTCCTAAGTGGCCACGTTTGTGTGCTTGAAGTGTTTGTTTGGCAAACACCACAAAAGACTCATCGCTAAGCTCCTGATCGTGGGTAATTTTGTACTGTTTTTTATATTCTTTTAGTTCTTTTCCACGGTCTTGCTCATATTTTTCATATAAAAATTTTAAAAATAAGTTACCCAAACGTTTTTGCTGTAACTGTTCGTAGTTATCCAGTTCTTTTTTTATATTCTCTAAAAATTGACTATGTTTTTTTGCAATTTCTTTTATCGATTTAACAAATAAGTCTGAGTTATTAAACCCAGCATAATCAGCAAAATTTTGTTGATTATTATTAAGGGTATCTTGATTGATTTCACGCTCTAGTAAAACTTTGGCAGATTTAAGATGCTTTTTTTTCGCAGCATGGTGTAAAAGTGTGTTGCCGTCAGTATCAGTAATATTAACATTTAGATTAGCTTGTAATAAATGTGGTCGGATAAATTCTGGAGATTTTTTATGGTAAAAACTGGGTAGTAATGCTTTGTATCCTTGTATCAGGTGCTCTACTAACTCGGCCTGATACTGTTGCCTCTTTTCAAAGCGTAACCTCAGTTGTTCGTATTCCATAGATGGCTTTACATTATCTTGATATAGTGTGTCATAAGCTTGGTTAGCAAGCTTTATAAACTGTTTAAGCTGTTCTATTGTTTCATCAATAGCAAAAATATTGCTGATTCTGTTATTAAAATGCTCTTTGCTAGTTTGGAAGCGTTTAAATAACTCATTGCTGAGCTGCTCGCGTATTTCTGGTGTCAGTGCAATGCGTTCGTTGTCTTTTATGTAACTATCTCTTGCATCGATGTTGTCTTTAAATGATTTGATAGCTTCTGTAATTGCCTCGCTATAAGCTTGATCTAATTGATTTTGCAAAAACTCGCGTAAATTAGGCCCTTTTTCTGGGGGCGGTGTTGTCTTAATTTTTTGATAGACATTGAGATATTTTGTGAATACAATTTTTTCATGTTCAAATGCTTGTCTCTCGCGTAAATTATTATCTGATGCAATGGAAACACGAATTGACTCTTCTTTTTCTGATTTTACTTCTGGGCCCAACAGTACTTCTAGAAGTTGATAATTATCGGAATTTACAGCAGAAAAGGCCATGGCTTCAAAAAATGAACTCATGTTTTCATTAGGGCTGTCTACTTCTTGTTTTGATGGATTAATATTTTCTTGAGTGTTGGTCTCAATAATGCTGCCTGATTGGCTGCCTTGTGTGTGAGACTCGAATGTTTGATTGCTTGCTTGATTATTATTACTATCTCGAGTTGGTTGCATGATTTACTCCTGTGCTGTCTTAATTGCCAAGCAGTTATCGATTGTATCACAGGCTCTAGATTTACAAGCTTACATATTTGTAAGAAAGTTGCTCGGCGTGGGAGTTGCTTCTACTAGATTGTTTATATGTGCTTTTATCACGCGGGCTTTGTCGATCTTAATAAGATCTTGACCTTAAGGGGGTATCGAGTCTACTTAGTAAAAACTAATGTCAAGCGGTTTGAAGCTGGTTTCAAAATGGTTGTTTTATGAACTATACAAAAAGACAAATTTTTGATTCGACTCTGGTTATATACTAAATGTCTCGTTGAGCGATATATATGAGGGCAATCTTGCTTTCAAGTCAGTTTCTGTGTTTAGGTTGGCCGGAGCGCCATTTGTTGTTAGGAGAAACATTGTGCAATTGAATATCGTTTCAAATGTGAGCAAAAACGCATTTATTTTAGAAGAACCCACCCAAACCATTTCATTTCCTTTAAGCCAACCCATCAGAGATTTTATAGACAGTTTCGAGTTATTTTTTAACACGATGGATAATGCAATGGGCCTTGCAGCCCCGCAAGTAGGGCATGCTTATCCCATTATTATTTATCATTTACCTGAAACCGCCAAAGCCATACGCACCGATATTACGGAAGTGAAGCCGCCGCAATTATTGATTAATCCGCAATATAAAGCGATTGCCAAAAAGAAAAATGTTAATTGGGAGGGCTGCTTTTCTGTCACTGACGTGATGGGGGAGGTTGAGCGCTACAGTCAAATCGAAGTGACAGCATACCAAAAAGATGGGACAAAATTTTCATTTATCGCCGAAGGTCTTGAAGCACGTGTTTTGCAACACGAAATAGATCACATCAATGGCTTATTATTCACTCGATTGCTGACTACCGATCATCGATCTGGGCCTATTGAGAAGATGCAGGAGATTCGCAAGAAAGAAAAACAGATGCTTGGCTGAGAATTTTCAAAATGCCGAGAAAAATCTGTTACTTGCAGCATTTACGATACCCCCGTAGAATGGTTGAAGCATTGACACACTCGCCGGAGAACTATATGTCTGATAAGGATAATGAATCTAAAGATCCATGGAGTCAGCGCCAGGATCAAGGTCCCCCCGATTTACTCGCTCTCATTAAAAAATTCTTTAAAAGCAACCCCTCTAAAAAAAACGAAAACGGCCAGCCAGAAGGGCAGGAGCGTGTTTCCTTATATATATGGTTCGTTGTTGGCTTTATTCTCATCCTGTGGGGCTTGTCTGGAATTTTTATCGTGTCACCGCAAGAGCAATCTGTGGTGTTACGGTTTGGGAAATATGTAGCAACAGCGGGTCCTGGACCGCATTGGATTCCAAGGTTTATTGAGTCAAAAACGACGTTAAATGTGCAGCAAGTGCAAAACTTTTCTTACCAAGCAGAAATGTTAACCAAAGATGAAAATATCGTTTCTGTGTCCCTGGCAGTACAATACCGTGTCGCTAATCCACGCGATTATTTATTCAATGTCACCAATCCTTATGAAACCTTACAACAAGCCACTTCCAGCGCACTGCGCCAAGTGGTTGGTAATACAACGCTTGATTCAGTATTAACAACCGGTCGACAAAAACTGCGTGATAATGTTGAGCAAAAATTAAATGCTATTCTCGCCTTATATGAAACAGGTTTAGAAATTACTGACGTCAATTTACAACCGGCGAAACCACCAGAAGCGGTTACCGACGCTTTTGATGATGCCATCAAAGCCCGCGAAGATGAGCAACGTTATATCAACACCGCCAAAGCTTACTCACGTCGAGTATTTTCTGTTGCGCAAGGTAAAGTCGCACGCATCACACAATCCGCAGAAGCCTATCAAAAAGAAGCGGTGCTAGAAGCGCAAGGTGCAACGGCGCGATACTTGGCTTTATTAAAGCCTTTTAAAGCAGCACCCGGCGTTACCAGAGAGCGGCTTTATTTGGACACGGTGTCAAACGTTCTAGAAAATACAACAAATATCTTAGTTGACACCAGCGGTAACAATGTCTTGTATTTACCTCTCGATCAATTGCTACGGCAAAAACTGCATGGAAAAGCCAAGCAAGTTTCCTCATTAAATAATTTAACCTCACCTAACAATACCGATTCGTCAATGTCGAATAATAAAACCTCGTCGGGCTACGGTGAATCGCGCCCCAGCTATCCATCTGAGGAGAATCAATAATGTCTAATAAAGCCATCGTTATTTTATCTGCAGTTGTTCTGCTACTATTTATCGCTTTTATTAGCTTGTTCACCGTCCAAGAAGGTGAGCGTGCATTAACACTGCGACTTGGTGAGCTGACTACCAATCCGCAAGGCCAAATTAAAATCTTTGCACCAGGTTTACATTTTAAAACACCTTTTATCACGAAAGTGCGCTGGTTCGATGTGCGTTTGCAAACACTTAATGTCGATTCATCACGCATTTTAACGGCTGAACAAAAATATGTTCGGGTGGATTACTATGCAAAATGGCGTATCGATGATTTAGCGTTGTACTACAAACGAACTGGCGGTAATCCCGCGCGTGCGCAACGCTTATTGACTCAAAAAATTAATGACTCACTGCGCGCGGCTATTGGTGAGCGCACGATCAAAGAAGTGATTTCCGGTGAGCGAGCCGACATTATGAAACTGCTCAAAGCACAAGCGAATAAAAGTGCGCAAGGTTTGGGTATTAGAGTGACAGACGTGCGCATCCAAGCCATCGATTTACCCAGCCAGGTACGTGATTCCGTTTATCAAAGAATGCGCTCTGAGCGTGAACAAGTTGCAACCAAGCATCGTGCTCAAGGCCAAGCAGAAGCTGAGGCAATCCGCGCCGATGCTGATAAAAATGCTGCTATCACCATCGCCGAAGCGAAAACCAAAGCGCAAAGAATCCGCGCTGCAGGAGACGCCGAGGCTGCCAATATTTACATCAAAGCCTATAGTCAAGATCCAGAGTTTTATGCTTTTTATCGAAGCCTAGAAGCGTATCGCCAAGTCTTTCGTAATAAAGATACAATTATGGTGTTGCGCCCCGATAATAAATTCTTCAAATACTTTAATGAAGGTAAACATCACATAACGCCGCACAAAAAATCACCAGGTGCGGCTTAATTGTTATAGGAAAAACACTTGTCTTGGCCCGTCATTGTTTTAGCCATTGGCTTAGTGCTCGTACTGGAAGGTATCCTGCCTTTTTTATCACCACCTGCATGGCGCCGCACGATGCAACACATGGCCGAACGCAGCGATCGCAGCGTTCGCATTATTGGGTTAGTTAGTTTATTATTGGGCGCGATTTTAGTTTATCTCGTACACTCAGGAATCCTATTGAGTTAATGCCAACACAGAGGTGATAATGGGCAAAAATATTGTAATTCTCGGCACCCAATGGGGTGACGAAGGTAAGGGTAAGATTGTTGATTTGCTGACTGAAAAAGTGTCAGCGGTGATTCGCTACCAAGGTGGACACAACGCAGGCCACACTCTCATTATCGATGGTGATAAAACCATCCTCCGCTTAATTCCCTCTGGTATTTTACATGACAACGTTACTAGCTATATTGGCAACGGTGTTGTCTTATCACCCGAAGCGCTGTTAACGGAAATGGCAGAACTCGCTGCTAAAGGCGTTCCCGTTGCGGATCGTTTACGTATCAGCCCGGCTTGTAGTCTATTGCTGCCATACCATGTTGCTATCGATAAAGCGCGTGAAATCGCGCGTGGAAAAAAAGCCATTGGCACCACTGGCCGCGGGATTGGTCCAGCGTATGAAGATAAAGTGTCACGCCAGGGCTTGCGTGTATTAGATTTACTCCACCCTGAGCAATTGGCGACTCGCCTAAAAGCGCTCGCGGAGTACCGCAATTTCCAACTTGAAAAATACTACCAAGTTGACCCCATCCCCTATGAAAAAGTCCTCGAAGAATTACTTACCCAAGCCAAACAAATTATCCCCTTAATTGCCGATGTCACCACCAAACTAGGTGAGCTTTATGAGCAAGGTAAACACTTAATGTTTGAAGGCGCGCAAGGTTCGCTGCTGGATGTTGATTTGGGCACATATCCATACGTCACCTCATCCAACACCACCGCTGGCGCTGCAGCCACTGGTACTGGTTTTGGTCCACGCTATTTAGACGAAATTCTTGGCATCACCAAAGCCTACGTCACCCGCGTTGGCGCAGGTCCTTTCCCAACAGAACAGGAAAATGAGCTTGGTTTACACATGGCCACCAAAGGCAAAGAATTTGGATCGGTTACCGGGCGCCCACGTCGCTGTGGTTGGTTTGATGTGCCAATTATGCGCCGCTCCATCCAGGCAAATAGCTTGTCAGGCATAGTCTTAACCAAGTTGGATGTCTTAGATGAGTTGGAAACGATTAAAATTTGCACAGGTTATCGCCACAACAATCAAGTTCTGCAAACACCACCATTCGATAATATTGCGCTCAGCGAATGCGAGCCAATCTATGAAGAAATGCCAGGCTGGCAAACGTCCACTTATGGCATGACTGACTATCAGCAATTACCTGCGGCAGCGCGTCATTACATTGAGCGCTTAGAAGCACTTTGCAAAATCCCAGTGGTGATTATTTCAACCGGTCCAGATCGCAAGCAGACGATTGTCTTAAAAGATCCATTTTCAGATAACGTGTCTTCTGTCTCTTGTGCTAGCCAAGCATCCGTGTCTTAAACGCCACGGGTGCTTTTCAGCACTTGCCAAATTGCTGGGTCTTCTTGGCCTAGCTGCCAAACAGAAATACCGCGCAATTGATATTTTTTTGCCAGAGCAAGTTTTGCTTTAAATGATTCAGCATTTTCAAGAAATAGATATTCATTTAGAAAATGATGCTCAAAGCTCGTGCTGGCCGATTGACTGGTGGCATTCCACACCAGCGTTGCTTTAAATTTTTTCACCAACTGCATGGCTTGCGTGTAGCTAATTTGATGTTCGCGTGCTTGAAAATGATCGCCAAGCGAATCCGTGCGCCATAAGCCGGAATAGGCTGGAATGCCCAAAGAAATTTTATTGGCTGGCACCACTTTTAAAGCGCTTGTAATCACGGCCTTCACCCAATGCAAAGGCGCGATGGGGCCAGGTGTGGTGTAAGACGTGTGTTTGTCGTAGGTCATGATGGTGATAAAGTCGGCCTGTTTTGCTAAACCTGCCAAGTCATAAGCACCGTTCCAATTGCTTTTATACCACGAGTTGTAGGCTGTATAGTTTGGTGCATGACGGATAAAAGGCACCACAGTAGCACTGATGGCAAAGCCATTTTTATGCAACACGCTGGCCGCTTTTGCAAAAAATTGTGTATATGCTGATCGGTCATTGAGATTAATATTTTCAAAATCCAGTTGTATGCCATATAAATGATAGCGTTGGCAAAGCATTAACATGCCAGCAATTGCGCGTTGCTCGGCGGCAGGGTGATTAAAAAATGCGGTGAGTTGCGGTTGCTTAAAGCCTTTATTAATAATGAGTGGCATTAACTTTAAATGGTCACGCTTGCTATCGCTCAATAAGCTTGAATCGATAGAGCCGGTAATCAAACCATTTGCAGCAAGTTCATAAACCTGTGGTGCGACAATATCAATTAATGAGCGTCGCTGCTGAATCTCGTGAATGATTTTATCACTCGAGAATGAGTAATCAGACAAGTCATGGTTGGAGTAAAACAAAGTTTGCATGCCAAAAGCTAGGCTAAACAAACTGCTAAGCACCGTAATAAAAAATAATCGACGCACTGTATATCCTCCTTGATGGTTTTACCTTATCGTTTGGAATAACGATTCCATTTTGCAATGCGCTTATCGGCGCGTTTGCGTTTTAGCGTTGATAAATATTCTAAAAAGATTTTTCCATGTAAGTGATCAAGTTCATGTTGAATGCATTTTGCCATAAACCCATCAGCAGAAAATTCTAATGGCTTGCCATCACGGTCAAGCGCACGCACTTTAATACGGGCGGCACGTGTGACTTTTTCATACGTGTTGCCACCAACCGACATGCAGCCTTCTTCTTGCGTCAGCTCACCATCACGCTCAATAATTTCGGCGTTTACCAGGCAAAGTGGTTGATTTTTTTTGGGAGAGAAGTCAATAACGGTAATAAATGGTGGGTCTTCAATATCCAGCTGAGTGGCGGCTAAGGCAGCGCAATTATCGGTGGCATAATGCGTTTCAAACATATCGTCGATAATTTTTTTGATGTGCGCGTCAAAGTCGGTAACGAGCTTTGCTTTTCGACGTAAGCGCGGATCTGGGTACTGCAATATTTTTAAAATAGTCATTTTAGGCTCATTTATTTGTCATACCGAGGAGAGGACTTGAACCTCCACGGGGTTGCCCCCACTAGCACCTGAAGCTAG
>CAYXLV010000038.1:0-10838 GCA_964465995.1 uncultured Coxiellaceae bacterium
ATACAATGCTAAAAACCAAGAAACGCTCAGCAGACAATACAAAAATAAAATCCAGCTGGACCAACTAAAAGGTGATTTTAAAACGATTTATGCAAAAGTCACCAAGCTGCGCAATCCAACACAAGATCGTAAAAAAATAACAATTTATAATGCATATGGCTATGCACAACAGACCATTGATGAAGAGGGCTATATAACAGCATATTTTTATGATGACTTAAATCGCACGGTAGGTACTTACCAATTTTCTCAAGCCCTCGCAAACTATTCAAATATCAATTCTGCAGATGAGGTGTTATTGCCAGATCACCAAAAAGCACCCGGCAGATTATCACGACTCTTCTACAACTGTGATGGTGATGTGATCGGATCACAAGATGCTGATGGCTACTTGCAACAATTAACCGTCAATAACGCCGGCGTGGTGATAAAGCGAAAACGTTATATTGAACCATTTACAATAGACCAAACAAAAAGCCTGGAGCAGTTACTGGCATCAAACCCAAAAACAAAATATGCAACAGATACCTATTGCGTAAACGCCAGAAATTCTGTTGAACAGACTACTAACCCAGAAAACTACGTTACCCGCTATTGGCACCTTGCAAATGGAAAGCTAAACGAAATTAAAAAATATTATCAACAACCCCAATCCAATAACACATTGCCGGAAGATCATGCTGAAGATCAAAGCACACAATATCTTTACGACCTACTGAACCGCGTAGTGCAAACCAACGAATTCCCACTTAATAAAACCATCGAAACAGAGCATGATGCAGTGACGAATCATATTATTCGTCTAAGCATCTGTGATCCATTGAATCCTACAAAGAGCATTCATCATCTTTATCGCTATGATCAATGGGGGCAATGCACTGCAATGCTTGAGCCGTATGCCGCTAGCCAAGTAATGATGCATAGAAAAAAACCGCAAACCAATAACCAGCTATTTGCCGATATCGTATCAAAATCAGAAGAAGAAACGATTTGGGAAAATTTCTCCACAAAATATCAATACAGCAGCGATGGTCTACTAGTAACACATTACGACCCAATGCCGGCCCCAAATAAAAAGCGCGCACAAACTATCTATCTCTATAATCAAAAACGCCAACTTGTATTTTCAATCTCAGCAACAGGCAGTATTGTAGAGCACGAGTATTCTGGTTTTGATAATGAGGTAACTGTTAAACGTGAATATGCAGCAAAACTGCCATCACCAAAGCGGGTGAATATCATTGGCGGTTTTATCAATGATTCATTGTTTAAAACACTTGCCAAGCTTCGCAATAATCAACTGGACAGTGTTAGCCAATTCACCTATTACCGCCGAGGCATCCATAAGCAAACCATAGATCCAGATGGCTATGTGCATCGTTATTCAATCAATGCATTTCAGGAATGCGTATCTGAAAAACACCAAATTAAGGGCGTGCAACTGAAAACGATTCGTCGACACTATAATGGTCGTGGTTTAGAGATATCTACAATAACCAGCATTGATGACAAAGACTCTATCACTGAAAAAAAACAGTATGATTTCAATAGAGTCGTTACCGAAATCAAAGTAAATGGCAAGCAGATGCTTACTATTCAGCGCGATCAACTGGGTCGAATCAAAGAAAAAAACGATGCTTTACAAGGTCGGCAAATCGTAACGTATGATGCTTTCAGCCGAATAAAATCCCATACCGATGAGGTTGGGCGACAGTCTACTTATCAATATCAAACCAAGCAGCGCTACTACACATGTCAATTGCCCAATCAACAACTGCAAACAACACAGATTAATATCTTAGAAAAACCAGAAACAATCCAATTTGATAACCAACCACCAGAAAAATTTCAATATGATACAGCAGGACAGTTAGCAACCAGCATTGATCAACAAGGGCATGCGATCAGTGTGCAGCGAAATTACTTAGGCCTAGTCAATAAGCATCAACAAACAGGCTATCCAGATATTAACTTTAATTTTAATGATGACCATCATTTAAATCACACTATCGAGCAAGGTGGTCAGCAAACTCGGCAAATGGAATACATCGTCGATGCAAAAGGCCATATAACCGATAAAAAGCTTAGCGATGCTAATAATCATATTGTGAATCACATACACTATAAAAATACACCGAGCGGGTTAGTGGAAAATGTCGTTATTGACCCAAAAGGTATCGCTTTAACGAAAACGACACCGCGGATTGGTTTGGGTTTGCTGGCATCGAAAACCATTGCCGATGCAAAGCATGGGCAGCAGTATCATGAGGTCTACGACTATTACAACACCGGACAATCTAAGCAAACAATCATCAAAGGCAATGAGTACCATGCCAACAACCAACAAAAAGCTGCCGATAATCCATTCGATCGGTTAAAAAAAGTAGCGACTACTCAGTCGATGAGTAAAGCCCTAAACCCGCAAGGTCTGCTGAGCGTTATGACTGAGCCCGGTGGTTTTAACCAATTTATCATTCACGATATAAAAGGTCGTGAGCGTTTTCGAGTTACCCAAAACAAGCAAATAATAGAAAAGCAATATTATGCTGATGATACGACACGTCTTATTATTCATTATGCACAAAAGCTGCCAAAAAATAATTACCAACAACTAACCGCACAAACAACTCCCCAGGAAATCAGTGATTGGATTGCCAAAAGTCAATTACAATCACCACAAGATCAAGTCTGGTATTTCATTATTGGTGATAATAAAAAACCAATTTACCGCATCGATCAAAATCAACAAATCATCCAGTGGTATTATGACGCTAATCAATATCGTATTGGAGAGCGCATATACGCCAATAAAATTGACTTAAAGCTTCCAAAGAATGATTTAACAGCGGCTAAGCTAACTGCTGCAGATATAAAAAAATTCTTAATCAAAGATCATCAAAACGACCGCCTAACATTGCAACTCAGAAATTTTGACGGCACCATATGCTATGAAGTCGATGGCGCCGGTTTTATTAAGCAATACACTTATACCGACGCTAAGCAACAAGCAAGCTGCTTTAAAGACAATATCAAAATTAATTGCTATGACTTAGATAAATTTGATGTGGCTACAATCAAAAATCGCTATGAACAAGCGCGTAAAAACCATCAGCCAGCGCAACCATCAATTAAAGTCAATTCTCGACACAACACAACAAAACCCAGCTATATGGGTGTGCTACCGAATGCAACGGCGCCACAAGCTTTTAGTGAAGTGTTTATCAAGCCGGATGGCGACTGTGCAATCAGCGCGCTTAATGCTGACCGCGCGACCTTAGCTAGTCAACTTTTCTCACTAAGCCATGATTCCACTGCAAGAGAATTTTTAGCACATGAAATTAAAAATACCTTTGTAACCTATTCATCAAGCCATGGCGAAGAAGGCTTGCAGCCACCAGACCTTAATCACTGGGAGGGCTTGCTCAATGCGCATTATCAAACTGCTTCGCCGGCAATTGATCATTATTGTCAGCAAGTCGACGTTTACGAATACTATGTTAAAGCGCTAGCAACGCCAAGCTTCTGGGTCGGCTATCAAGCTATTTTGCTCTATGCCAAAGTTGAAAATATCGATGTCTATCTTTGGCGAAAAAGTCACACGAGCGCAAAGCAGCTTGAATTAATGCACTACCATCAAAGCAAACATCCCAAGCAAACCCTGCATCTATTGCACACGGATGGCTTCACACACTTCAATCGGCTATTGCCAGTTACGACGGCAAAAAGCACACCGTCATACACAATTGAAAAAGACAATCATCAACCTGCGTATCAAACTAGTGTTGAAAAGCATTTTTATGATGACTTCCTTAATTTGCAGCATCATGTGGATCCAGAAAACTATGTGTCGAGTTTTGCGCATGACTTACAAGGTAATACTACTGACCTAAAACGCTATGAGCGCCCCGTCAATCACACTAATACCATGACGACAGATCAACTCACTCACGCATTAAAAGACAATACAATTGGCCGCCATATTCAACATCAATTTGATCAAGCCGGCCGAAAAATCGGTGAAAAAGACTTGCTTGAAAATACGCAAGATAGCTTTGAGCTTTCAGCGTTAGGCAAATGCTTGCTGCATACCGACCGAGAAGGGCAGCAATGGCACAATCATATGGATGATTTTGGTCGAAGTTTTTTAAAATCAATGCCAGCGACCACAACCGCTACTAATCAATTGCAGGCTGATCAAAAAACAATTGATACAACACTATCTAAGCAATCTACCCATACTTTTTATGATTTTAATACGAACAATCGCATTGCCACTGTGACTGAAGGCTTTGCTTCAACCAATCCACAAACGGTTAATTTGCTCTATGATGATGCTAACAATTTAACAGGCCATAAAATTACCGGCGTGATGGTTGATGATCCTAGTGTCAGGGTGATGCAATCCTCAACCCAAAAGCCACTCAAGCAAGTTGATATCAGCAAAAACCAGGTTTTAAATGCGTACAAAAAACCAATTGTGACACAAGATGAAAATGGTCATTACGCATTTAAAATATATAACAGCAACCAACAAGTCATTTATAAAATCGATCAGCAAAAGCATTTAATTGAGTTTGAATACAATGCATTTGGTGAGGTGGAGCAAACCACGCATTATGAGCAGCCGCTTGATATAAACATAACAGCAGAAATGCAACAACAAGGGGTACCAAAATCCTTGGTAGACCAAGCAAAGTGCAAGCTGCAAAAAAATTCAAATAATCGCCATATATGGACCTTCTACGATCAGCGTGGCTTTAAGGTTTGTGTAATGCTGGATGAAGTGCTGCAGTATAACTCTAATAATCAGCAACACCCACTACAATATTTCGCACCTGTGACGTTGTGGGAATATGATGCATTTGCTTATAACACGGTCATTGCAAAACTGGTTGATCCAGAATTGGCGCAATGGTCAATCACCCAAAAAGTCCCCAATCGAAATGGCTGGGTGGTTCTGACAATTGATCCAGAAAATTTTAGAGTGCAGTGCCAATTTAATTTTGATGGCCTGCCGTTATTTAGGCATGAGCTTAGTAGCCCTAAAGCGCCATATACCAGCTCGCAAGACCGAATCTTTGGCAACACCTACTTCCCCAACGGTTTGTTAAAAACGCAAAGTCAGTATCAGCAAACTATTTGCCGCCCTAATCAAGTGCAAACTGCAACACCTACAGTGCAATTTGTTGAGGGAGTCACATTCATTAAAACATTTCATCGCAATAATAATTCAGTGATTAATGCGATTATTGAGCGCTGTATTGATACGCACACAATCAAAGAAAAGCGTATTGACTTAGATCTTAACGAACTGGGTGAGGTCGCCACGCATTATGATATTGCGCACACCATCGATATCAATAAGACAACCAAGCAACGTACTTACACCACAATCTATCGCGATATTCACCGCAAGCCACTAACACTTGAGCACGGCTTTTTAGATGCAAAGCAAAAGCCAGTGACAGAGCAGCTACAAATTACCCAGCATATTCGAGATCCCAAGCGCGGTAACATTACCATGACACGTAACCCAGAGGGTGCTTTAGAATTTTTCTCGCAAACGGCGTCGCAACAATTAGCGCGTTCATGGCGCTGGGTAACCTTCCCCTACCAAGGAATGCTTGATGTCATTCAGCGCGATCTTTTTAGCAAGTTAATTTCCAAAAAAGTCTTAAGCGATTCGATTGATATGAAAACCGCCACTAGGCTTTTTCAAATTCAGCATTTCTATGATAAGCGCGATCAACACATCAAAGAGCGCCGCTTAAAAAATCAAACCACCATTAATATGATTAACCATTTACTTGGCACAAGCTTTGATGCACTAAACTATCTTTTAACCGATCATCAAGGTTTTGAGGACACGGTATTTCAACGCAATGCATTTCTTGAAAAAATCGCAGAGGGCTCCGCAGAAGATAATCCACAATGTTATTGGCAATATAATCGCATTGGCGATAATTATTGCCATAATGCTGATGCTAAAATGCGGCCAACCGTACTATTGCGAAATGCTTTGCATAGCCAGACGCTAACAATGCGTGCACAAAAGCCGATTAAAATGCAAAACCAGCAGGGATATCTTGATTGGCGGCAATTAACTCAAGCTAATCTAATGGATTTGGTTAGTCGTGATTATACAGAAATTCAAAAAACCGAATATTTTTTAGACCAGCGCCAATCCATTACCAAAAAACAATTACCCACATTTAAACGTTTAGAACCCTACAAGCCACAACCTTTTTATACGACCTTAGCCATTGACGAAGATCCGCAAACTGGTCAAGTGCGTTTGAGCTGGCCAAAAATCGATGCCGATGGTTATCAACCAGAAATAAAGCTGTATTCTAAAGATCCTGTCAGCAAAAAACGTGTATTGCAAAAAACGGCCTACCCAACCACTGAGCATGGCAGAACTGGGCTAGACATTAGTGATCTAGCTGTTGATCAATACCACTATGAAATTAATTACTACTTTCAACCCGCACCCAATTTTTATGATTTAAATATTAGCTATCAAGCCTGCGGTGATAACTTGGTTGTGATTACCGATCGAAATCGTAAAAATAATGACGGCCAGCATTTAGTCATGCGTCAATTAGATGATGCCTTGCTTGAATTTGCTGGCAATACGGAGCAATTTTTTGGTGTTGAAGTGCTGCAAGGGCAGCAATCATTGGGTGTGGTAGCTGCAGATGCGATGGCTAATAATAAGCTGACGGTCGATTTTAGTCATTTGCCAACGGGTAATTACACATTAAAAACGGTTGATCAAGTTCAATCTGTTGGCTCGGTAAAGATTAAAGCACTTTGTAAAACCAAATTTAAACAAACTATTTCAGCCCAACATGATGCACTTGCCAAACAAAAAATCACATTGTCTTGGGAAGATTTGCCACCAGCAGCGACGCATTTAAAAATCAAAGTGAATTATACAAAATTTTCACGCAGCCAATATTGGCATGGCGAGCATAAACCGATCGTTGTTTTGGGTAATTTATGCAGCAAAGAATTAATGATTGCAAATGTTAAGAATAGTGGTTCATACACTTTGCCAAGCGCAATCACCAGCGATGCCGGAGTGATTAAAATCAGTGTCTACGCCGTAGCGCCAATATCCAAGCAAAGCAGTGCGCCACAGGAGTGGCTGCTTGCGCATATTTATGACACTGACACCATGGGTAAAACTTGTGATAGCAAAGCGGCGATGCTGTATTTTGAGCATGATGCATCGTTTGATCAACCGATTCATGCTTTGCACATTTATAAAAATAAGCAGCTGCATGGCCAGACTGCTATAGCACCATGGATCAATGGCACTTACCGAGCAGATGTTTCATTTTTAGATGATATTGAGGGCTATCATTTTATTCCAGTGTCATTAAGCACAACGCATAAGCCAACTCAGTTGTTTAAGCCAGTGCAAATTATTACGGATATTCCACCGACCAAACCACTATTGCGTGAGATTTATCTAAAAGACCTTAGTATTGAAACGGATTTGGCTAACACGAATAACGAAAAACAATGCGTCAAAATTCATTGGGACTTGCCCACCAGTTGTCATAATCAATTATTGATTATTTCATTTTGCGGACGCCAAGGCTTTGCTTACTACCAATATTATTTAGGCGCTGCATCAAGTGCGAGCGCCGAACCTGGGTATGGCAATCTTTATAACGACGTCTATCTTAATGTGTTGATTGATGATGATGAAGTTCCTTTACTGAGCCAGCACGCAACCACCCATCAAGGTAAACAATTTCATTGTGCGAGTAATAGTCTTTATTTATACCCAAAGCCTGCTGCAGCCAAAATGCTGATATTCCAATATCAAGATAGCACGATCAGCTATCACAACACGGAAGATCGCGAGTGGTTAACCATTAAACCTCATTACATTCGCTTGACCAAAAAGGGTTTTGTAATCAATGCAACGAGCTTTTTACCGTGTACGTATCCTTTTCGTTATAAAATGTTAGATGCCAATCAAAATTCATTAGACTTAAGTCATCTTCCGGAGTGTGATGCAGCAGGTTGGGCGAGTGGTCACTTTACTATTCAGCATCGTGCCCAATATATCCCAACGCCACCGCAACAAGCTTATTTTAAAGTGGTGACGCCTGCGATTATTTACCAACGTGATCATTGGAAAAATCCTACATCTATAACCAATGAATTTAACCAAACAACTGACTTACGTTTTAACTCGCAAAATAAAATTATTAAAATCGAGCAGCCAACCATCACTGTGGTTGATCCCGCTAATCACTATCAGCAAGTGATGGTGCGGCCAACCACAGTGCTTGGTTATGATGACAACCAACAAGTGGTGGCAATGAGCCGCCATAACGGCATGGATTTTCTTGTGCATTATCGTAATGCCAAAGGGGATGTGTTACGTACGATACGCGCGGATGGTGTTTATAAAGATTTTGTCTTGGATGGTTTTTCGCGCAAAAGTCAGATACGTCATCAGGCTGGTCATTTAGTGCAACTTTTTTATAACAAAATGAATAAGCTGATTCGTCATGTCGATGCCTTAGGGATGGGGAAAAGTATGACTTTCAATGAGCTTAATCAAGTGCTGTCTGAAATGCCATTGGTCAATGGCCAACCCATGCGTAGCAATGCCGTTAGTTATGACTATGATTGTTATTACTGTGTGAGTGCGACTTTTTTAGCGCAAGGTCAATTTACGCTGTCGGTACATGATCGGAATAAACAATTGCTCATGGCTTATGATGGTGTTGATAAGCCGCTATTTTGGACGCGTGATTATAAGGGCAATACGATAGATTACAGCAATAAAGCAGGCACGATTATTCGTTTTGAAAAAAATCATAATCAAGCAGTTGTTCGCCAATATACCTCGACGACAGCAATTTATAGCAGCTTGCAACAAGATTTGCATCACACGTATAACGAAGCCGGTCATCTTTATGTGAGTGTGGATCTCGCGCAGCAGTTGGTATCATTTTTTCATATTGATGTTGATGGCACTAAAATTGGCGAGCTATTTAAAGCAGCCGATGGGCATATTCATCAAGATGTTAAAAAATTCTTTAATGCGTGTCGTCGCTTGAGTGCCATTCATGATGTGCATGTGCGCGTGTCATATTTAGAAGACGCTAAGTTTAATCGCATCTTGACGAGCGCTGCTTATTTTATTAATGGCCAAGAGCAGCCTTATTGGCACAGTGCCTTTTTATATAACGCAGCAGATATTTTAATGCTGGATCGAGGTGTGCTTCAAAATGGTAAAGTAGCTATTGATGCTAAACAGGGTCGTCAATTAACGCGAGATACTATGGGCCGTATAGTGACAGTTAAGCACTATCGCAACCACCGTTTGCTAGAACAGGCGTTGTCTTATTACAACAATGGCTTGCTAAAAGAAGTGGTGGAATCAGGGCAAACCATTCAATTTTTTAAATACAACCCGCATTATTATCGTCAGCATAGTTTGCAGTTTAACGTTGAAAATAATCGGGAAGTGGCATCCGATATGGTGTATGACCATAATGCTTGGTTGGCATCTGCAACGAGTACCATTCGCCAAGCGCGTTACGTTGATGATAAAGGAATTGTTTGGTCAAAGCCGTCACACTCTACAACTACGATGACGCGTGATTATGCTGGGAATGTCATCGAGCAACTTATCACTACCAAACAGTCAGACAGCTCCGCTGCATTAACTGAAAAAATCACTACCCAGTATGTGGCGTTTAACAATCTGCTGCCATCAACCACGACTGCTGTGGAATGGGTCAATCCTAAGTACACCAAAACCAAAGGTAAAGTGCTTGCCACTTATGGGCCGTATGGTAATCCACTGTCAGTGAGTGGTTCGATCGGGCAATGGTTTTCGCGTCAATTTATTACTAATCCAGAAGGGCGCATGATTGTGAAATTTGATGGCCTTGGTTTGCAGGATTATTTTTTAACTTTACCAGACGGTGCGTATTGCGGTTATTTTGGCACGAGTGATCCCACACAGCCGTTAGGTGTCACAACAGAGTTGCCGATTATGGCAGCTGCCAAACCAACGCACGCAGATTTTGATATTAATGTGAATGCAATTGACGATATCGATAACCCAGAATTATTGCCAAGAAAATACAAAGTGACAGCCAATGACACAAGCTTTAAGGCGATTTCGCAACTCTTTTTTCACGGTGATCCAAGCTTTGCTAGTGCCATTGCATTAGCTAACAATCTCACTGAAATGGATCCGCCGCCGGTAGGACGAGCGATTACTATTCCGCAAAATCTTTTAACGCATACGCACAACTGGGATGGTGAATATCCACAGCAAGATCAGCAACGTTTAATGGGATCGCTATTGCCAGTGTTAATTACACCGCATTTACGTATTCCACAAGAGCCTATGCTAGAAATTTTTGGGGCATTTATTGCAGCATTTTTATTTGCGTTTCAGCCAGAGTTGTCGGAAGCGATTTTTGGTTTATTTGAAGCCGGCACTTTTACCGATGCTATTATTTCGGGTGCGATTGCAGGTTTTATTTTGGGTGGTATGACCGATGCTATTTTTCAAGGCATTGAGATAAGCGAAGGTGATCAACAACATTTGGTGTTCAAAGATTTATTTTATGATGCGTTTGTTAATGCTTTAACCGCTAGTCCCGCTGCTATACCAGGTATTTCTACTCAGCAAGTGGTGGCGATGACAAAACGTTTATTGCCAAGCTTGTTATCGGCTGCAACCTTAAATCTTACCACCCAAGCGCTTGCCTTAGATTTTGGTGAAGAAAAGCATTGGAGCTGGTCATCTTTTATGTTTGCTGAAATGAATTCGGCAGTCAGTGTTGAGT
>CAYXLV010000039.1:0-10823 GCA_964465995.1 uncultured Coxiellaceae bacterium
GATACATGGAGTATTATTAATAAATGAAACTGAGATGGTGAAGTTTGATTTAAAATTAAGTGATTTACTCAAAAATGGAGAAGAAGAGGCTTCTTTGCTAGTTAGAATTATGCTGGCAAGCAATGATATCATGCTAGCGAATCGTTGCATGGGTTATTTTATGGGTAGCGGAAAAGAAAGTGACCAATATCTAAAAATACGCATTAGGGTGAGACGCACTTACATGCCCTTATGCAATAAAGTCATACGTGGTACAGCAGCTCATACAATAAAAGGATATTTTGATAAGCAACAGCCTGCTAACTTAAAAAATAATATTGCGAATAACACAATGATTCAGGGAAAGTAATTGACATGCCGATGAGGTGATTCGAACACCCGACCTACTGATTACGAATCAGTTGCTCTACCAACTGAGCTACATCGGCTTTTTAAGGGCACATTTTAGCGCAAACTTAGCATTGTGAAAATGTATTGTTTTAGTTGTTACGTATTGAAAATGCAAGCAAAGTCGCCTATAAATACCCGCTGCTGGAAAACAGGCGGAAATAGGAAATAAAATATGCATGCCCGTTCAAATAATGGATTTACCTTGATGGAGCTGATGATTGTCGTGGCTATCATTGGCATTTTAGTGGCCATCGCACTGCCCTCTTACAAAGTTTATACACGTCGCGCGCATTACACAGAAGTGGTGCAAGCAGCAGCGCCGTTTAAAGTGGGTGTTGAAGAATGCTTTCAAATTACTACTGAATTGACTGACTGCCAGGCAGGTAAAAATGGTGTGCCGCCCGGGATTGAAAAAGGGCATCAGCGTGGCATGGTGGCTAGTGTTAGCGTGGTGGATGGCGTGATTAAAATTACGCCGCGCGCGAAGTATGGAATTAAAGCAGACGATATTTATCTACTCACTCCCAAAGTCGAACGCGATACGCTCATTTGGGAAAGTGGTGGCAAAGCGGTTGCAGAGGGTTATGTCAATTAGCGGGGTGGTGACTGCTTTGGTTGATGCAGGATTCATTGACCACCAAGGCAAACAGCAAATTGAAGAATCTAGTATTGAGTTTCTCAGCAAACAATTCCAACTTGATCAAAAAACCATCGCTAAAACATGCGCTGAATTTTATGGGCTTGCGTATGAAGAACTTGATCTACTTGAGCTGAAAAATTTACCGCTGGATATTATTGATGACAAATTAATACAACAGCAACAAATTCTGCCTATAGCGCTGCAAGAAAACCATTGTAAAATTGCCGTTAGTCACCCAGATGATTTTTTTACAATCGATCATTTTGAAAAACAACATCATTATAAAATCGAAGTGGTTTTTGTTGAGCACCAACAACTACAGCGCTTATTTTCTAGAATTCATAATACCCGACAATCAAAAACCGTTAGCACACAACATAATGATCAACAACAGGCAACTACCACCGCATTGGTGCGTGCGATTTTACAAGATGCAATACAATGCAATGCATCCGACATACACTTTGAAGCTGCGCCAAAACAGCTCATTGTGCGGATGCGTATTGATGGGCTGCTCTATCAGCGTCAATTAATTGATAACAAACTCAGTGCCTCGATTACTACTCATTTAAAAATATTAGCGAATTGTGATATTGCTGAAAAACGTTTACCGCAAGATGGGCGCTTTCAATTTAATGATGATCACGGACAACAACGTGACTGCCGGGTGAGCGTTTGTCCAACATTGCATGGTGAAAAGATCGTCATTCGTTTACTCAATCCACAACAAAAATCATTCAGCATTGCGCAGCTTGGGTTGAACAATCTTGCACAGCAACAATTTCAAGCTGCATTGCAACAGTCGCAAGGGTTAATACTGGTAACCGGGCCAACCGGGAGCGGCAAGAGTATTACACTTTATTCGGCGATTTCGCTTTTAAACAATAGTTATCGTAATATTTCGACAATTGAAGAGCCAGTGGAAATGCCAATTGCGGGTGTTAATCAAGTCAATGTGAATACAAAAGCCGGTTTAAATTTTGCAAACGCATTGCGTGCATTTTTACGTCAAGATCCGGATATTATGATGGTGGGTGAAATTCGTGATCATGATACGGCGGATATTGCGATTCGCGCTGCGCAAACCGGGCACCTGGTTTTAGCAAGCCTGCATACGAATAATGCACCTGAAACCTGCATTCGTTTGCTGAATATGGGTGTTGCGCCTTTTAATATTGCTAGCGCGCTAAAGCTCGTTATTGCACAACGTCTGGCGCGGCGACTGTGTGATAACTGCAAAATCCCACAGCCATTAACACCTGCGTTACGTGAACAAGCGCAGCTGAATGATGCAAAATATGCGGATTTTACTTGCTATACAGCAGGCGGCTGTGAGCAATGTATTAATGGTTATAAAGGTCGTATTGGTATTTTTTCATTAATGCCGATGACTGAAGCGCTTGCAGCGGCGATTATTCATACGTCAGATCATCATGAGCTGGCAAAACATGCTAAGCAGGCTGGCATGCAAAGTTTGTGGGAAGCGGCTTTAGAAAAAGTCGGCGCGGGTGAAACCAGTTTGACGGAAATTTATCGTGTTATTTGAATGGCGTGGTGTGAGCGCTGATGGACTACAGGTGAGTGGTCAAATCAATGCAGCAAATCGCACGGTGGTCACTCAACAATTGCATTTACAAAAAATTACACCATTGAAAATCTGCAAGCGTCGCCAATTTTTTTCGCAATGGCTGACACAAAAAATCAAACCGGTTGGCGTGATTGATTTTATGGCGCAATTAGCAACGTTGATTAAAGCAAATGTAGCGTTGGATCATGCATTGTCTTTACTAGCGACGATTCATCATAAAAAACCCATTGCGCTGCTGATCAATAAAATTCATCAAGCTATTCTGGATGGTAGTAGTTTGCATAATGCATTGGCGCAACATCCAGCTTATTTTAATGATATTGCTACTGGATTAGTGCATGCTGGTGAAGAGTCCGGGATGTTGGGAGCTGTGCTACAGCAGCTGGTGAATTACCAAAGGCAAAACCACCAATTAAAATTGAAGATTAAAAAGGCGCTTTATTATCCTGGTGCAGTATTGTGTATTGCGTTGATTATTACGCTTGGCATGCTGACATTTGTCGTGCCACAGTTTCAAACGATTTATGCGAGTTTTGGTGGTCAGCTGCCGGCTTTAACACGGTACTTTATTGCAGCTGGGAGTTGGTTGCATCAGTATGGTTTGGCATTAGTTTTAAGTGGTTTTTTATGCGCAGCGATTCCTGCAGTGATGATTAGGAAAAATAAAACATTGCAGTTTTATTGGCAAAAGATGTTATTACGAATACCGTTTATTAATATAATTATTCAGGCGGCTTTGCTGGCACGTTGGAATCAAGTGAATGCGACGATGCTGCATGCAGGAATACCGTTAATTGAAGCATTAGCCATATCCAAGCAAATCACAGCGAACCAAGTATTTCGGCAAGCGATTGATCGGGTGATGGTGGCAGTCAAATCGGGTAGCAGTTTTGCTGACGCATTGGCTGATGAGGCGCTGTTTCCGAAGACGTTGTCTGCTTTAATTGCGGTGGGTGAAAGTACGGGTAATTTGGTGGATATTTTTAATGAGCTTGCGGGTATTTATCAAGATACTATTCATCACTTGGCGGATAATTGTAGCAAATTATTGGAGCCGGTTATTATGGTAATTTTGTCAATTGTGATTGGTGGGTTGATTATTGCGATGTATCTTCCTGTGTTCAATATTGGCAAGATTATGTGAGTAGTGTTTTTTTGGGTTGGCCTTATTAGATGTTTTTTTTGGGGAAGCTGCTCAAGTGATGTATATTTTTTTAAAATTGAAGCTTATATTTTCGAGCAACCTCTCACTCGCGTTCGCGGCTCCGTTGTCATGCATCGGCAGAAGGTTTTGATAACCGAGCCACGAACGCCAGTGAGAGGTTGCCCAACAATACAAGCTTCGGTTTTAAATTAATATGCAACACTTAAAGAAGCTAAACCCACAAAAAATAATTTCAAATTTGCTTTCCTAACTTGTGGGTAATGATTAGGTCGCACAAGGACGAGTCTCAGCAGTCAGCCCAACCTTGCAATTAAGTCGCACACTACCGTCATTGCGCGACTCGATCGCGCAATCTAGGACAGCATATGAGAAACCCCAAACATACAAACTGCAGATTTAAATCAGCACACCAAGCTTTAACGAATACTTTAAGCAACAACTCCATTCAGATATAATGCATACTACTTTTCAAAACAAGGACCAGCAGTGGATTTGTTTTTCTTTCTTGAAACGCATACTGTTTTGACATTATCGATAACGCTAATTATTAGCTTAGTCATAGGCAGCTTTCTTAACGTTGTGATTACTCGATTACCAAACTTATTAGAAACCGCTTGGCGCCAACATTGCCACGAATTTTTAGATTTACCAGTTAAAAATACTAAAACTCCCATCAACTTAATGACACCACGCTCATATTGCCCACAATGTCACGCCACTCTCAAAGCCTGGCATAACATTCCTCTGCTAAGTTTTATTTTATTAAAAGGCAAGTGCGCAAACTGCCGCAGCAAAATCCCTCTGCATTACCCAATCGTTGAAATTCTCACCGCCATAGTCACTGTATTAGTCATCTATCAATTAGGTCTAACTTGGCAAGCCATGCTAACCACACTATTTTCCTGGGGATTAATTGCGTTATCTTTTATTGATATCCAAAAACAAATTCTACCGGACACCCTCACATTATCACTCTTATGGCTTGGCTTATTAGCAAATGCATTTACGCAATTTACCACACCGCAGCTTGCGATCATCGGCGCAGTAAGTGGCTACCTGACGTTATGGGCCATTGCAAAAATCTTTAAGTGCTTTCGCAAAAAAGAAGGTATGGGGTATGGTGACTTCAAAATGCTTGCAATGATCGGCGCGTGGATAGGCGCGGGCTTAATGCTCAATGCCTTATTAACCGCTGTATTACTTGGCACAGTCATCAGCCTACTATTTTTCTTTTTTAATAAACTCAATCTCAAACAACCTATTCCATTTGGACCCTTTTTGGCAATTGGTGCTTGGACCACTCTTTTATATGGACCTAGTGTGATGCAATTTATTTTTAACTATGTGATCCGATAATGTTACGGATTGGTTTAACCGGCGGCATTGGCAGTGGCAAAACCACGGTTGCTGATATGTTTAAACAACTGGGCGTGACCGTTATTGATGCTGATCAAATTGCGCGGGATATCACAGCACCCAATACCACAGCGTTACAAGCAATTATTAAACATTTTGGCCGATCGCTTTTAAAATCCGACGGCACTCTTGATCGCAGCCAATTACGCGATATTATTTTTAACAATCCAACGGAACGTGACTGGCTGCAAGGTTTATTGCATCCGGCGATTCGTCTTGAAATGCAACAGCAAATAAAAGTCGCTAAACCTCCCTACTGCATTCTCGCCATTCCTTTACTCACTGAATCAAGCAGCATTGACTTTGTCGATCGCATACTGGTCATTGACGCACCTGAGGCATTACAACTTGAACGCGCCACGGCACGCGATCAAAGCAATGCGGCTGCAATCAAAGCAATTATGCAATCACAAAGTAGCCGCGCAGAACGGCTGGCTTATGCGGACGATATTATTGTTAATGACAGCAGCCTGGATGCACTGCGCCAGCAAGTCGTCGCTCTGCATAAAATCTATTTACAAAACAGCTAGCACTAAACCACTGCCGTCACTTGTTTGGCATCATTGAGAATGCTATATTGCCGCCAAAATATCGCCTAAGGAGCCCCTATGTCAGCCGCCGATCATATCGATTCCCCGCATCTTGGACAGTCCACCACCTACCCCACGCACTATGATGCATCGTTACTTTTTCCCATTAGTCGACAAACGAACCGTGATTTAATTCAAGTCGCAGCACCACTGCCTTTTTATGGTTATGACACTTGGAATGCGTATGAAGTATCTTGGCTGGATCAGCACGGCAAACCCGTGGTTGCGGTTGGGCAGTTTATTGTGCCTTGTGACTCGCCGTTTCTAGTTGAATCAAAATCAATGAAACTATATTTAAACTCACTGAACAACCAAAGATTCGACAATACGACTGCAGTGATCAAAACTATCTCGCAAGACTTAAATGCAGCCTTTCAAAAAGAAGTGACTATTCACATCACACCACTGCATGAACTGACCAATCCATCATTCCAACAATTGGATGGCTTTTGTTTGGATCAACTCACGATTAAACCGCAACAATATAATATCGATCCAAGCTTGCTTTGCTGTGAAGAGGAAATCGTTGAAGAAACGCTATTTTCAAATTTATTAAAATCAAACTGCCCTGTGACCAATCAACCTGACTGGGGTAGTGTTTATATTCACTATCAAGGACAAAAAATCAATCACGACAGTTTATTGAAATATATCATCTCTTATCGTGAACATAATGGTTTTGCTGAACACTGCGTAGAAGAAATTTTTGCGCACTTACAAGCGCAATGTCAGCCAAGCGCATTAACGGTGCTCACTTGCAATACGCGTCGGGGTGGTATTGATATTAGTCCTTGTCGATCAACCGATGCTGCCATAAAACCCAACTTACTAAGACTAGTTCGCCAGTAGCACTACTACGCCAAAATAATCGTTTTTTAGCTCTTTTTATCTTATTCAATACAAGTAGTTAGATAACACTCACTATACTAATGAGTGAAACAATTAAGAGGTGTACTATGAATCACTTAATCCTATATGTCATCGCAAGCGCTTGTATAATTGGGTCAACCAGTGCGCTCTCCAGAACCTATCATTATGTAAAGCTTATTAATGCCTCTCCAAATACAGTCTGCTTTGTGCAATCCAATAACCAAAAACCTACCTCTGAAACAGCCTGCAAAAAACTAAGTAATAGCACCTTACTCCTATCAGGCGCATCGACTCAGCTAAAAAGCAAATCAGCCTATGCTGTATTTGGTCCTGATACCAACATCTCTCCCACGGTCTATACCTCTTACTGTCCTTATGTACCTTACGCCACCGTCAATGCACAAATCCAAACGTGTTCATATCAATACAATCAAAAATGCGTGACTAGCATTCTTGGAAAATGTGTCAATATGCATAAATATTGGATTATCACCGTCAAATAGCAGCATAACTGGCAAGCGGTGATGAGCTTTTGTTTAAAGCTAAAAGCCTGTATGATTTATTGAATAATTCATGCTATTGGGTTGAGGAAAAACGGAATGCAGGTAGCAACGCCGGCGAAAACAATTATCACTTACGAACAACCACTCAATGACACAACTCGAATCTGTCTTCGCTTAGAAAATCTCTTTAATCAATTTCATCATCATGTCCACCATCACTCACTCGATTCTAGCAAAGCGGCTATGGCAGCACTCCTCAATGCCTACAATGTCGTAGAACGACCCGATTTAAAATCAAAACTTACGCAAACCCTAACTCAACTGGCCTCATCGCTGGGACAGCTTGAACAGTTTCCTCAGGTGGATCGGACGCGACTGCAGTCTATTCTCACCGAGCTTGATCACCATATTAAATACATGCACGGCAACCGCGCCAAAATTGGCGGCCAACTACAGACAAATGAATTTTTAAAAGCTATTCGCCAGAGTATGGCTGCACCTGGTGGCACTTGTGATTATAATGTGCCGGCTTACTCACTGTGGCTGGCACAACCCAGTGAAAGAAGAAACACTGACTTACTGAGCTGGGCTGAAGAATTTATTGCCCTGGAAAAAATGATTCGTGTCATTTTAAATCTCATTCGCTTAAGCGCTAAATCGCAATCCATTCAATGCAGCAATGGTTTTCATCAACAGAACTTAGATCCCAATTTACCGTGTGAAATTATTCGTATCAAAATAGCCACTGACTTTAACGCCTACCCTGAGTTTAGCGTTGGTCGCCATCGGTTGAATATTCGCTTTGTGGAACCCAATTATTATGGTGCAGGTCGACCGACCCAAGTGAAACAAACACTGAACTTTGAATTAAGCTGCTGTCGCTTTTAACTTGGCAATAATTTGCGCATTACCGCTGGGGAATGGATATTGCGATAAATCAGCAATGGGCACCCAACGAATAAGCTGCCCTTCTGCACCGTACGGTGTACCCGTATATGCAGACACCAACCACACATCCAGCAAAATATCACGATCATCATAGGAGTATTCGACCATTAATAGTGGCGAGGCCTCCGTAATTTCAATCCCTATTTCTTCGACATATTCACGGCATAGTGCTTGGTAAGCATTTTCGTTGGCTTCCAGCTTGCCGCCTGGAAACTCCCAAAGTTCTGCAAGATGTTTTTTGGGATCACGTTTGGCGATTAATACTTCGCGGTGCTGATTAAAAACAATGCCAACAGCGACGTGAAGCTGTTGGGTGTTGTTTTGGCGATCCGTGCTAGTCAATTTTGCCATGACACTGTTTGTATTTTTTATTCGAACCACAAGGACAAGGATCGTTGCGACCGACTTTTGGCTGATCACGCACAAAAGGTTTTGGTGGCTCAGCTTCAGCGACTGCTGACTCACTACCACCTTGTGCTTGCATTTGTGCACCTGATTCCATGGCGTTGAGTTCAGCATGTTGAAAATGCAACTGTGGGCCAACGGGTTGTGGGTCAAAGTGATATGGTGTTTCTGTTTGCACTTCCACTTTGCTAAGCGTTGAAGTGACTTCATATTTAATCGCATCCAACATTTGGCGGAATAACTCAAACGACTCACGTTTATATTCTTGCGTTGGATTTTGCTGCGCATAACCACGTAAGTGAATACCTTTACGCAAATGATCCATAGCAGCGAGATGGTCTTTCCAGTGACTGTCGAGCAACTGCAGCATTAATGACTTTTCAACTTCGCGCATACTCTCTGCACCAATACGTTCTTCTTTTTCTTGATAAGCATTAGCAATGGTTTCTAAAATTCGATGGTGCAAGCTTTCTTCATGCAAGCTGTCATCTTCTTCTAACCACTGCGTGATAGGTAGTTTTAAAGCAAAATCTTGTTCCAACTGTTGTTCTAACCCAGGAATATCCCACTGGTCTTCAACGCTTTGAGGTGGAACGTAACTACTGACCAAGGTTTCAATCGCATCTTCACGCAGGTCTTTAATCACATCCGCGATATCTTTGGATTGCAGCAATTCTAAACGTTGTTGATAAATAACTTTACGTTGGTCATTGGCGACGTCATCGTATTCCAATAGGTTTTTACGAATATCGAAGTTTAGACCTTCGACTTTGCGCTGTGCGTTTTCAATAGCTTTATTAATCCAAGGGTGTTGAATCACATCGCCTTCTTGGATACCTAATTTACGCATCACATTAGCCATTCGTTCTGCCGCAAAAATGCGTAGCAAGTTATCTTCCATCGATAAATAGAATTGCGATGTTCCTGGGTCACCTTGACGACCTGAACGACCGCGTAGCTGATTATCAATACGGCGTGATTCATGGCGTTCTGTTCCTAAGACGTGTAAACCGCCAGCGGCGATAACAGCGTCGTGGCGTTTTTGCCATTCTGCTTTGCGCTCAGCAATTTCTGCATCACTGATATTGTCTAGCTCTTCGAGCTCAGATTCAAAATTACCGCCCAGAATAATATCCGTACCACGACCTGCCATATTCGTCGCAATCGTGACTGAACCGGGCGCACCGGCTTGGGCAATAATTTTAGCTTCGCGTTCGTGTTGCTTGGCGTTCAAGACTTCGTGGCGAATTTTTTCTTTGTTTAAAAAGGCAGATAATTTTTCAGAGTTTTCGATTGAGGCCGTACCGACTAGCACAGGTTGCTGCTTTTCTTGGCAACCTTTTATTTCAGCGACAATAGCTTTGAATTTTTCTTTTTCGGTTAAGTAAATTTGATCTGCGCGATCATCGCGGATCATGGGTTTGTTCGTTGGCACAACGACCACTTCCAAACCATAAATTTTTTGAAATTCGAATGCTTCTGTGTCGGCGGTACCGGTCATGCCTGAGAGTTTTTCATAGAGTCGGAAATAATTTTGGAAAGTGATGGTTGCTAACGTTTGATTTTCAAGTTGAATATTTGCGCCTTCTTTTGCTTCAACCGCTTGGTGTAAACCTTCCGACCAACGACGACCATCCATTAAACGCCCGGTGTGCTCATCAACGATAATCACTTCGTTGTTTTTAACCACGTAATGCACGTCGCGCTGATAAAGGGTGTGTGCACGCAGTGCCGCGTATACGTAATGCATTAAGCTGATATTTTTAATGTCATATAAACTGGTACCTGGCGCTAACAAGCCTTGCTTAGTTAGCATTTCTTCAACATGGGCATGCCCTTGTTCTGTTAAGAAAGCTTGACGATTTTTTTCGTCTAGCGTGTAGTCACCGCGTTCCTCTTCAGGGATTTCTTGTTCTTCGGTGGCTTTTTCTTCAATTTTTTGATGTTTTAGATGGGGAATGAGTTTGTCGATTTTTGCATAGAGGTCGGAGGATTCTTCGGCGTGGCCTGAGATAATCAGCGGGGTGCGCGCTTCATCAATTAAAATCGAATCCACTTCATCAACCACCGCGTAGTGCAAGGGTCGCTGCACCCGTTCCGCTAAATCAAATACCATGTTGTCGCGAAGATAATCAAAACCAAATTCGTTGTTGGTACCGTAAGTAATATCACAATTATAATTTTTTTTTCTTTCGTCGTCATTTAGATTAGAAGTAATGCACCCTGTTGAGAGTCCTAAAAAATTAAATATTTGACCCATCCACTCAGAATCTCTTTTTGCCAAATAATCATTTACAGTAACTATATG
>CAYXLV010000040.1:0-10798 GCA_964465995.1 uncultured Coxiellaceae bacterium
GCTTACAAGCGCAATCATGAAGAAGTCATTAATGCTTTAAATGAAGGGATTTATTACGCTGAAGGTTTGGAACCTAAAGCCGTTATTTTAAATGCTAGCGGGCAGGTGAGTGCACTGGAATGCCAGTCACGCGTTATGGATGAAGAAGGTCATTGGATGGTGAGTGATGAATTGCAAACACTGCCAGTCAATTCAATTTTTGTTGCCACTGGTGCGAAGCCTAATGTGGCGTATGAGTTTGAGCATCGTGGCACTTTTGTGCGGCAAGGTTTTGAGTATCAGCGTTATGCGTTAACTGATAATCATTTGGCACCTGTCACGGCACAGGGTCATGTCAAGATGCCACAATTTGGTGCGTTTACCAGCTACCAACAAGATCATCGCTACGTTTCATTTCTAGGCGACACGCATCCTATTTTTCATGGCAGTGTGGTCAAAGCCATTGCATCAGCAAAACGTATTTATCCAAAAATTACTGCTGCGCTAGCTGATAAAATGCGAGTTGCTCATGAGCAAGATTATGCGGAGTTTGCCAACACAATGAATACACTTTTTCATTGCAAGGTTACGGCAGTGATTCGGCATACTGAAACAGTTCTAGAATTAAAGGTCGTCGCTCCGATGGCTACTCAAAATTTTCAGCCTGGCCAATTTTATCGCGTGCAAAATTATGAGTGTTTTGCGCAAAAAATCGGTGATACGCGTTTGCAAACAGAAGCATTAGCATTAATCGGTGCTCGCTATCATCAAGAGCCTGATACCTTGTCATTATTTGTTTTAGAAGATGGCGTGAGTTCAAAACTTGTCGCCAGCTTTCAGCCTAATCAACCCCTCGCTGTCATGGGGCCAACCGGTGCACGCAGCCGTATTCCAGAACAAGCACAGTCAGTGATGATTATGGGTGGTCCACTCGCAATCGCCCATTTATTATCAATTGGACCTGCGTTACAAGCAGCAGGTTGTAAGGTTTTATTCGTCGGTGTGATAAATGATGCTGCAGATTTATATCATCAAACGTTAATTGAGCAACTAACCGATGCAATTGTTTGGGTGGTCAATGCTGACAACGTGCAAATCAAACCAGCGCGTGCAACGGATCGAGTGTATACGACGGAGCTTGAGTTGGCGCTGCGTGAATATGCGTTAGATAAAGAAAACAGTTTGCCTTTAGCGGATATAGAGCGTGCCTGGGTTGTAGGTCCAAGCAATTTATTGCGCATCGTCCAAAGAGCCCGTCAAACTGTATTACATGAATATTTAAACCCTGCTGTGAAATTTATTGCTTCGGTACACGGCCCTATGCAATGCATGCTAAAAGGTGTTTGCGCGCAGTGCTTGCAATGGCAAATTGATCCCCAAACAGGGCAGCGCACTAAGGCGGTTTATGCCTGTTCTTGGCAGAATCAACCGATGGAAATTATTGATATCGATAATATTGACGAACGTCTTGGTCAAAATAGCGTGCAAGAAAAGCTTGGCTTGTTGTGGTTGGATTATTTAATGGCAACCAGTAAAGGCTAAATGGTAGCGTGTTACCTTTGCATAAATACTTAAGATAAAATTAATTTTGCGTTAATGGTTAAAACCGCTTGATTTTGCTTTGATCTCAAAATATCTTTCTGAAAAACAACCGATTCTGAATTAGAGGGTGTGAGAGTGAAGAATAGTATTTTTAATAACAGTATCATCTTTGATAAAGAACAGCAGCGAGTTATTGAGGAGGTTTTTAAGTATATAGCACCCATCCAGACAATCAAAAAGCGTGACATAAATATTGATTTCAAAAATGGTTATCAGGAATTTAAAATTCATTTGCATTCGGAGACGTCAATCAAAGTCGATAATAAGCGAGTAAAGAGTTTTCGCAAGATTTCATCTGATACAAAGAATCCAGATTTAGCGGAGCCAGTTATTTTAGTTGATTTTGATGATGGTACTAAGCAGTTATATGCGTTGAATTATGAATTAGACATATTGCCTTATGATGCGCTGACAGTCTTAAATAACTCAATATTAGAATCTGGGTATTTTAGCCTCGAAAAAGGTAGTCCGGGTAAGCATCTAAAAATATTTATGGAAAACGATTTTCCACATAGAACATTGCCTGCCTGTAAAGCTATCCAGGAGAAGGATTATACGCTGGTTGCAAAAGCGCTTGATGATTATCACTATGGGGCGCTTGCTATGAAAGCGTTTATTAAATTGTTTAATTCTTTAAATGGAGAGACGCCTATTCGATATTGCCCATTCGAAGATTTGCCTGTCGAGTGCCTTTCGTGGAATAAGGAATCTGTCCGCGCAAATTATACTTTTCAAGACCGGGTATTTTATTCTTTTTTTCACGAAAATATATTTAAATTGGTATCTAAGCACAAGCTTCCGATTACACAAATCATTAGTTTAGGAGGTGGTGATGGATCTGAACTTGAACGCTTTGCAAAAGCTGAGTGGTTGCAGCCCTCTCCATCGATGCTGCTTGTTGATATTAATCAAGAAAATACACAAAAAGCCCATCAAATTTTCGAAAATAACAAGAAATTTTTCTCTCTTGTAGGTGATGTCACCCAGCCAACGACGCATGCCGATATTACTAATAGAATTATTACTAATAGTGCAAATGCCTGTGTGCTATTTATCGCTAGTGGTTTGCTTGCAAGACAAGTTTTGCAGGGTTCTTATCAGGCGGTACAAGTATTGCAGCATATTTTCAACAATGCTGATTTTGTTGCTACAACATCTCTCTCGGCTTTTATGTTTAACCGCCGTATATTAAAAGCAATTGGTTACCACATAAAAGACGCTATTTCGCAGGCTATAGATCGGCCGGACTTTAAAGGTGATCATAAGAAGCCAGTTCAGAATAAGGTACGCCAACCTGTTTTTCTAATTGAAAAACAAAGTGCAGCAGAGCGGTTGAGCTTTATTGATAAGCAAAGTGAAAAGCGTTCTAATAAAAATGTTAATATCGACTTAACGATGAGCGCCACACCACTTAAGGATCTGGAAAGCTTGCGTGATTCTAAAGATAAGGGTCATCAAAACAGGTATCAGGCTTGCAAGCAGTTGGATTTAAGTTGGGTGCATTTGAGCGAAAGTGATTTTAAAAATTTAGTCGACATGCATTTAATAAAGATGAGGCAATTAAAAATTATTGTCGTATCTGGACATGAACCCTGGATTGCTAAATTAAAAGATAAAAGCTTTAAAACAGCATTGCCAGGCCGTTCAGTTTATCGGCGCCATGATCATGCAAATCAACCAAATGAGGTGGCCTTTTTTAGCCGCAGAACACTCACTTGCTTCAAAGACCAAATGAGTTCTAAAGACGCAGAGGCTATGCTTAAATATGATCCTTTCTAGCTGACTCTAGTTGGTTGATATATTTAGCCAAAAAAAGCCTAACCGATGCTTAAGGTAAGATTAAATTTACCTGTTGCTCAGAAAACATTTGATCTTAAATAGTTTGGTCAATATAGTTCCAAAAAATTAGTTAATTCACGAAAGGTACTAACATGAAACCAGTAGAAAAGTCAGGTAGCTTCCCAATTACCTTAAGTCCACAACAGATACGTTCACTGAAAGACATGTTTGACATCTTAAAGCCAGTGCAAACTATTAAGAACTATCAGTTTCCGTTTGACCTTAAGGCAGGTTATTGCAGCGATAAAATTAATTTAGATCCTGCTTGTCTTTTGTTACTGCGAGAGAAATTGGTTAAGAGCATTACTTTGTTGTTTAAAGATAAGACTTTTTCTGGTGATAGTTTTGTTGTCGTGGTGGTGAGTTTCTCTGATGGTGAAAAAATGCTGTATACTCCCGATTTTTTCTTTCAAATTTTTTCACGTAAGATGCTTGAGCTGCTATCTAATTTAATGCGGCGACAATTTAACTATTCGAGTGCAGCACGCTTAAATCCAGATAAGGATGTGCCAGAGTTTATGCAGAAACATTTGGACCGCGAGATTCAAGAATTCAAGTCTAACTACAATAAATTGCAGAAGCTTGCTTGTTCTTCAGATCAATATAAAGAAATTGCAGAAGAAACAAACGATGTCATTAATTTACTAGAACAACTAAAGAGAACAGTTTCCAATTCACAAAATGGCATGAAGTATCTTCTAGAAGAGTTTAAGCAGTTTCATGCCGCTGCTATAGTAGAGGGTAATATAACTAGATTTGTGCTGTCATTTCGCAAAGAGCAACCCTTTGTTCAAAATTTCGCATTTTTTCAGTTAGGCGATAGACCTGATTTAGACTGGAGTAGTTGCCATGTTGAAGCAATTTATCGACTGGATAAATTAGGATCTGAGGTGGGTGATTTTTATAAGCTTGCGCATCAGCAGATTAATCAATTAGTTAATAAGTACCAGCTGCCAATTACACAATTAGTGAGTTTAGGTTGTGGTGATGGCAATGAAGTTTCAGGTTTTGCTAAAAGTGATAAGAAACTGCCTGTGCTGCTAGTTGATGTTAATGCTACCAATATTAGTGATGCCCACGACAGGCTGGAGGAAAAATTTTTAGTGAAGACTTTGCAAGCTGATATTTGCGATAAACAAACTCAAAATGCAATCAATGAGTTTGTTGAGCAGCAGCAATGTGGAAACCAGTCTTCAACCCTATTCATTGCAAGCGGCCTTTTTTCACATGGTGTTTTGCAAGGCTCTGATCAATCGGTGCAGGTTTTGCAGGCTATTTATCAAAAGGCAAACTATATTGCTATCGCATCATGGGCCGCGACCCGAGTCCATAATCGTTTGCTAAAGGCAATGGGCTATAAAATTAAAGATTTTCAGGTGCCAGTGCTGAACGATACCCTACGGCAACCTGTGCTGTTGATTGAAAAACAAACTGAGCAAGAAAGACTGACCTTTATTGTGCAGCAAAGCAACAAACGTTATAAGCGCTTTATTAATATCGATCTCACCATGAGTGCCATGCCGTTGGATGATTTGCAGCGTATGCAAAAATCTAGCAATCAAGGTCATAAGGCGATTTACATAGCGTGTCAGCAAATTGATTTGAGTTGGTCTAACTTAAATGATCATGACATTGGCCGCCTGGTCAGTAAGCACTTATCAAAAATGCCATATTTGCAGCAAATCGTTATTTCTGGAAATGAGGCTTGGGCCAACACATTGGCACGCCATTTTGCTACCGATAATAAAAACAATAATAATAGCGCTCAGTCAACGGTTAAGATTTATCGCCGCCATGATAATGCCGGCCATCAGGATACCGTTTCACTTTTTAGCCGTAAAATGCTCAGTGCCATAAAAGAGCAAGCGAAATCTAAAACGGCTGAAGAGTTGCTTAAATTTGAACCCTTTTCACCTAAACTCTAGACTGCGCCCCGCGTTGCGGGGACTATCCTCGGTGTGATACATTCTCACCCTGCTACCATAACTTGAAACGGAGACGTGCAAAGATGTTAAAGCAGATTACTCACACCGAGGCGCAGCAGTTGATGGAAGAGCGTGAAATCATTGTTGCGGATGTGCGAGATCGAGAAAGTTTTGAGCAAGAGCGTATGACCAACGCCATTCATCTATCCATGTCGGCACTACAGGATTTTACCGAAACCGCTGACAAAACCCATCCTATCTTAGTTTATTGTTATCACGGCATTAGTAGCCAATCAGTTGCTCAGCATCTGGTTGAGCAAGGTTTTATGGAAGTGTACAGCCTGCAGGGTGGATTCAGTGCTTGGAAAGCTAACCACCCAACCACTAAAGAGAAGTAGCCCTAAATTTCATGACCACTCATTATCAATCTGCAGCGCCAAAGCCTGCTGAATTTGTTGTGCCAGCAACAACCTCATCCAACATCTTAGAAGCTAGCCAGCGTGATGCTAGGCTGGCGTATTTAACGGATCTATTAAAAGCACATCAAGCGGTGCTGATTGCGCATTATTATACCGATGCAGATGTGCAAATGTTGGCTGATCGCAGTGGCGGTTTTATTGGTGACTCTTTAGCCATGGCGCAGTTTGGCGTGCAGCATCCGGCTACCACATTGGTTGTAGCTGGGGTGCGCTTTATGGGGGAAACAGCCAAGATTTTAAGCCCTGAGAAACGCGTGTTAATGCCAACTTTAGAGGCGACATGCTCTTTGGACTTAGGTTGTCCGGCACCGCAATTTGCTGAGTTTTGCGATCAGCATTCAGAGCGCACTGTGGTGGTTTATGCCAATACATCCGCAGCTGTTAAAGCGCGTGCAGATTGGGTAGTCACTTCGAGCAATGCGTTAAAAATTGTGGATCATTTGGATGCGCAAGGGCAGAAAATTTTATGGGCGCCGGATCGTTATTTAGGCAGTTACATCCAAAAAGAAACGGGCGCTGATATGTTGTTGTGGCAAGGGGCTTGCGTGGTGCATGAAGAGTTTAAGGCGCAAGGTTTAAAGCAGTTAAAAGCACAGTATCCAGATGCAGCCGTATTGGTGCACCCTGAATCTCCTGCGGATGTGGTGGCTTTGGCAGATGTGGTTGGCTCAACTTCGCACCTATTAGCGGCGAGTCAAACGCTGCAAAACGAGCAATTTATTGTGGCAACCGATCGCGGTCTCTTTTATAAGATGCAGCAAGCATCTCCCAATAAAATTTTTTTAGAAGCGCCAACGGCAGGGCAGGGTGCCACGTGCCGAAGTTGCGCGCATTGCCCATGGATGGCGATGAATAGTTTACAAACCTTGGAACAAAGTTTGGTAGCAGGATTGAATGAGATACACGTTGCTAGCAACATTATTGAGCGTGCTCGAATCCCATTACAACGAATGCTGCAATTTAGTTGATCTTAAAAAAAATGGAGAGTTGGCATGGAACTATCAGCAGAAGATCAGGCGAGTATTGCGCGTAAAATTGATAAATACGCATTTGCAGATATTCGTTACCATATTTTTCTATGTTGTGATCAGACCAAACCAAAATGTTGTCAGCAGGCAGATGGTCTTGAGTCGTGGGAATTTTTAAAGCGTCGTTTAAAAGAATTGCAATTGGATCGGGAAGGTGGTGTTTATCGAACTAAAGCAAACTGCTTGCAAATATGTTGCGCGGGTCCAGTGGCGGTGGTGTATCCGCAAGGCATTTGGTATCACTCGTGCACACCTGCTGTATTAGAGCGCATTATTCAAGAGCATTTTATCAATGGCGTGCCGGTTGAAGATTATATTCTTTTTAAAAAGGAGCAGTAATGGAGCAACTGTATCAAACACTGTATTTAGAAAAAATCTCTGAACATATTTTAGTAATCACTTTAAATCGTCAAGAAGTGCATAACGCCATTAACGCGCAAATGATGCAGGACTTGCGTGACTGTTTTGCTAGGTTTAAAAATAATCCTGATCACTTGCGTTGCATTATCATTACAGGTCGTGGTGAAAAAGCATTTTGTGCCGGTGCTGATTTAAAAGAGCGATTGCATTTAAGTTTAGAGCTTTGGCAAGCACAGCATAAAGCATTGCAACAAGCGATGTTAAATATGCTGGATTGTCCGATTCCGATGATTGCCGCAGTTAATGGGGTTGCTTACGGTGGTGGTCTGGAAATTACGTTGGCGTGTGATTTTGCTTATGCCAGTGAGCAGGCTATTTTTGCGCAATCGGAAGTGAAGCTTGGGATTATGCCAGGTGCAATGGGAACCCAACAGTTGGCGAAAGCGGTTGGGGTGAGGCGCGCTAAAGAATTGAGTTTTACGGGTGAAGCTTTTAGTGCGACTCAAGCGCATGCTTGGGGGTTGGTCAATCGAGTTTGTGATGCGGCTGAGGTATTGGATTATGCCATTGCTACGGCGAATAAAATTGCTGCCAATGCACCGTTAGCGGTTGCGGCGGTGAAAGATGCGATTCAAGCATCACAGCATCTTGAGTTGAAATCCGGCTATCAGTACGAATTAAAACGTTATCAACAATTGTTGCCAACGCAGGATCGTGAGGAAGGCATTGCGGCTTTTAATGAAAAGCGCAAGCCACATTTTACTGCGAGCTAACGGCTGCATTGTGTAGAGGATGCAATTAATGCCAAAAAAAATCGGTATTTTACGTAAGATGCAAACGCAGCTAGAGGGGTCAGTGGTTTACCATTTGCGCATAGGTGATGAGCAGGTGCCATTAAACGAACGTTTGCAGCAACCTATTTCGCTAGTGTTTACTGGCAATATTTATTGCATTCAATGCGGGCGTAAAACCAATAAAAGTTTTCAGCAGGGTTATTGTTTTCCCTGTTTGCGTCGTTTGCAAGAGTGTCATCTATGTATTCTTTACCCAGAGCGATGTGATGTTGAAAAAGGTCATTGTCCAGAAGATGATTGGGCGCATGCACAATGTCATCAAGCGCATATTATTTATTTAGCGAATTCATCCGGTTTAAAAGTAGGCATTACGCGCCATACCCAAGTGCCAACGCGTTGGATGGATCAAGGTGCGCGCCAAGCCTTGCCGATTTTTCAAGTTAGCAATCGTTATCAAGCGGGTGTGGTGGAAGTGGCTTTAAAAAAATATGTATCAGACCGCACCAACTGGCGCACGATGCTTAAGCAAGAGCCTGCGTTAATTGATTTAAGCGAGGCGCGTGATGAGTTATTAAAAACAGCCAAGCAAGATTTTCAAGCGGTGCAAGCCGCGTTGCAGGATCATTTGCAAGTGATAAACGATAGCGAGACCGTTGAATTTCATTATCCCGTCACGGCCTATCCCAAAAAAATTACGAGTTTATCGCTTGATAAAACGCCTGAGGTGAGTGGCGAGTTAATTGGTATCAAGGGCCAATATATTATGCTTGATCATGGTGTGATGAATATTCGTAAATTTGGTGGTTATGAAGTGGAACTTGATGTGTAATTATTTTTTTAATGGGAGTTTAATCAATGCAAAAACAATTTATGGATGAGGCGATCGCACTTGCTAAGCAGGGTGTTGAAGGTGGTCATGGTGGACCTTTTGGTGCAGTGGTTGTAAAAGGTGGTGTTGTTATTGGGAGAGGATTTAATAAAGTCACCTCGTGTAATGACCCTACCGCACATGCGGAAGTGACTGCAATTCGAGAAGCATGTCAGACCGTAAAGCATTTCTCATTAGAAGGCTGTGAAATTTATACCTCATGCGAGCCTTGCCCGATGTGTTTGGGTGCAATTTACTGGGCGCGCCTTAGTGCAATTTATTGCGCAGCGACGCGTAAAGACGCGGCAGCCAACGGTTTTGATGATGAATATTTTTATCAGGAAATTGCCAAAGCCCCACAGCAGCGACAACTGCATTGTGAGTTTGTTGCTAACACGGGAATTCAAGCAGTTTTTAATGTGTGGTCTGCAAAAGAAGATAAGGTGGAATACTAATAACGTTTTTAGCATAAGGCAGCACAAGGTGATGCTGCCTGTTGATTAATAAGTGGTTAGTTAAAAGGCATGCAAGTACGTTCATCTTCTGCATCGATTTCTGTAGGATATAAATCCTTATCGCAATAAAAGAATAACCCAACGCGTTCGTCAAGTTTAAAGCCATCAACACCGTATTTATTATCTCCATCTTTGAGTAGGTTCAGGGCTTGTTTTGTATCTGGAAAATTGCCACTCGCGCCATACACAGGGTGGTTGTTGGTGATGGGGTCGCATAATCTTCGACTGTAAATTCCTTTTTCTAAATCATCACGAGTCTCTTTAGGTAGTGTCTGGAAATTTTCACAGAGCACGTTATTAAATTCACAAACATTTGTTTTTGCTGGATCAGTATTATGGTGATAAATATTTCCAGCTTCTGTTAGGTTTAGCGAATTAATAAATGTAAAAACATGGACGCCGGTTGCATTTTCGCAATCAATGCTGGTGCTAACGACGCAGGTGCCAATAGCTTCTTTTGTTGCGGCAGCTTCTGTCGGCTTAGCTGATAGTAGCAAAAAATAAGACAGGGTGGTCGCCATGTTAAATAAAGCAGAGCCAATTTTACGCATAATATCTCCTTTCTTGGGTGTGTTTACTGTTTGGTGCGATTGGTGGCAGCATCTTAGTTTGCCCCTATTGATAAGGGCAGGCCGGTGAAAAGTTGTGTGATGCTTCTTCTTCACTCGATTCGGTAGGGTTTAACTCCTTATCACAAAAAAAGTACCATCCAAATTTTTTGCTGAATTTAAGTTCCTCGATATACCGGCTATTTTTTCCATCTTCAAATATATTGACCGCGCGTTTAACTCCTTCAACAGGACCTTTTGCTCCGGATACAGGGTGGGTCTCTCTGATTGGGTCGCATAACATGGCGCCATACTCACCTCTTTCTAAATAATCGCGAGTCTCTGTGGGTAATTTTTCATAGTTTTCACAGGGTGTTTCGTTAATATTGCAAATATTTTCTTTTTCTGGGATGGGGTTGTTTAGGTAAATATCTTCAGCTTCTGTCAGGTTGGTGGTATCAATAAATGTAAAGCTATACACACTTGTTCCATCACCACAGCCAACGATAAAGGAGGTGGGGCAAATGCCAATGGACTTTTCTGCTGCTACGCTGTTTGAAGCGTTAGTGGTTAGTAATAAATAGTAAGATAAAGTGTATATTGCTGATGAGAGTAAAGAGCTGCTTTTACGCATAACGTCCCCTAGATAGTTGATTGAAAGATGAGTGCATTAAAGCGAATTAAATTTTCGAGTGCAAGCAATGTTGCAAGTTTGATACAAAATAGTTAGGCTACAGCCTGCAAATAAAAGGCCTCATCCCTCATACTACACTCACACCGCAGCTGATATTATTGGGCAACCTCTCACTGGTGTTCGTGGCTCAGTTGTCATGCATTGGCAGAAGGTTGCGACAACTGAGC
>CAYXLV010000041.1:0-10731 GCA_964465995.1 uncultured Coxiellaceae bacterium
ATAGTAACATCATTTTCAGGAAAAATTGAAATCATGAAAAATAAACAACACCGTGAACTCTTAAACCAACATCATCCCAGCACCATCATTGATAAACTCGCCCCCTATGTCACCGATCGCCGCAAGCAACGCATTGAAGCGGTACTGGATGGGCGCTTGCAACGGATTCAATTAGCACTAGAAAGCCCAACCGACATGCACAATGCCATGGCTGCTGTACGCACTTGCGAAGCGCTGGGGGTTGGTACCATTCATATTATTAGCCCAGAAGGTGAAGCCACTGGTGCAAGAACCATTAGCCAAGGAGCAATGTTTTGGGTGGATATTATTATTCATAATGATTTAGCGGCTTTTTTAGCCTTTATTAGCGAGCAGAATTTACAGCTTGGTGGCGCCGTGATGGAGGAAGGTCTAGCACTACACCAAGTTGCCATCGAACAACCACTCTGTCTTATGCTGGGTAATGAACAACGTGGTTTATCCGCAGCCGCCAAAACGGCTTGCGATTTTCTCTACCATATTCCAATGCATGGCATGTCTGAAAGCTTGAATTTATCCGTATCGGCTGCCATTAGTTTATATGACACCACTTCGCGCAAACGCCAAGCGCTGCAACAAAATGGCGACTTAAGCACTGCTGAAAAAATTCAATGGCGTGCGAATTACTATTTAAATAGCGTTAATGCGCGTTTGATTGATGGATTATTATCATCATCATGATGTTGGTGGTGTGAGTGCTTGCAAAAATGTAGCGATTTTTTTAGGCATATAAGGCAAATCTGGATAAAACGCACACAGTGTAACGGCTGATAACTCAAAAGCAGGCAGCACCTGCTGCAATTGCTGTGCTGCCACCGGTTTTTTCACCAAAAAATCTGGCATTGCAATTATTCCCAAACCGGCAATGGCTGCATCCACCATCATATCGGCATTGGAGCAATCCAGCTGACTGTTTACGCTCAGTGTGGTTTCACTAAATTCCCAACTGTTTTGCCCAAAGAAAGTGATTAATTGATGCTGATCCAGCTCTGCCAATGACTGTGGCGCACCGTGCTGATCTACATAACTTGGCGCCACATAAAGGTGACGCGGGAAAGACTCGAGGCGCTTATAGCGCGTAAAATCAGGGTTGGCCAACATCCGTTCGCTGCCTATCACTAGGTCAACTTTATCAGTAGCAAAATCAATCCGCCGAGTGAGATCTGCCAGGTGAATGCGTAATTGTGGATGCTGGCTCATAAAACGCTGCAAGGTCGGCAGCAAATACTCACGCGTGATCTCAGCGCTTGTGACAATATGCATCTCTCCCATTAAGGTAATTTTCTCACCCAACACACTTTCGCGTAGATTATCCCACTCGGCCAAAAGGTGCGCAGCACGCTGATTGAGGATGACGCCGACCTCCGTCAATTGCAAAGACCGCGTGGTGCGTTTAAAAAGCGTTGATTTTAAATGATGTTCCAGCCACTGAATGCGCTTGGTGATAGCCGGCGTGCTGATATTTAAAGCCTCTGCAGCTTTAACAAAGCTGCCATATTTCACAATTGCCAGAAAGGTTTCAAGGGCAACGATCCAATTCATTATTTCTTCCTGGTTAACAGTACATTAAATACAAGGCTAATTATATCTTCAAAGCTAATAAATACAATGCCTCCTATCGATTAACAATTCAATCAAACACAGGAGACAAACCATGAGATTATTTAGCAAAATCCATCAAGCAGGCCAGCCCCGCAAAGCTAGCCAGCCAAAGATCTATGAAGTCACCGCTGGCTGGTTCAATCGCATTCTGGCCAAAGTTGAGGGCAATCAATATCAGGTTCAGTTGCAAACATCCAAACGAATGGTTTGGGCGCCCGCCAAAGCCTTAACGATTAACATCCACCCGCGGCGTAATGCTGCCCAAAAGCAAATTCAACAATACATCCAGTCACGCTTACGACCCACCTCGTTTTTTACTAGCGCTACTACACGATTTGCCAAATTGGAACTGGCAAAGGCATTGCTGGATTTATATTCGGAACCGCGCCAAGCCAATTTTGAAAATAGATTTTTACAGCTATACGAGCGCGCTGCGCGTCTAGAAAGTCTACATTATGACCTGATTTTTAAATCGAAATCTTACACCCTGCCTGCCGGCAAGCTTGGCCAATTACTGATTAAGCTACGCAAAGATGTCGATCCAGCGTTTAAAAATGCCTATGAAAGCCCGTATCGGCTTGGCGAACCAATATACGGACCCGCCTTCTAACCTATTCCAATCCACCATTTACAAAAAGAGAAATACTATGCGCAAACGTCAATCCAAGAAAAAAACCACTACCAAAAAGCAAGTAACCCAAGTCAACACCGCAAATACCCAAAACACTCGCCACTATTTTAATTACTGGCCATTGTTTTTGTTAATTGCAGCGACTATTACAGGCTATCTGTTATATGACAATAGCCAAGCCACTCCAACCCTCCCATTCGATAGTAACGACCCGTGTCATGATTTTTTTACTATCGAATACAATCATGGCCAACCAATATCTATGCCACTTGAGTTAGCCAATATTGTCTTGCTGGGTGAATCCCATGGCCAGAACATAGCCGCTGTTGCAGCGTGCTTAAGCACATTGGCCAAACCACAAGATCACCTATTATTGGAAACAGCTCCTGTTGGTGAGCTGATAAGTTGTGACGCCATTCAGCCTCATTACCACACCTTTAATAAGCAATTACTTTGCTATGGAGCTGATATTGGCATCGATAACAACCGGCGGCTTGCAGCATTGGCTACCTTCAATGCCAATGCTATTAAAGATAAAATTAATCCCATTGCGCAAACCGTTCGCTCCAGTAAAGAGCTTGCAGATTTTATAGAAAAGGTATTGGTGAGCTTTATTAAACACACACCCAAAACAGAGTTTGATCCCGCTTTTAATGACAATGCAGCTCGCTATTTCTTACAACTTGCAAAAAATCTGGAAGGACTGAGCTTACCATTGGCCAAAGCGTATTTAATTCAAGAAAATAATCAGCAAGCCAAACTCGCCAATGAATACTTGCAGATTTCAAGATACGGCTCTACCAATGCGGTATTGACGCAAGAAATCAAAAACCATGTGCAGCAAAATCAAACAGCTGCTCACCCTTTTAAACTATTTATGATTTATGGTAACTGACATTTTGAAAAGAGCAATCAGCCTTTGCAGGAATTTTTAAAAGAGACTGATTTAAACGTTGCTGTTTTGCAACCGAAAGGACTTTAAAAAAAACTGCCGCTAAGCTGTCTTCGCCAACAGCTTAGCGTGCAAACTTAAGCAAGCAATACGGGATTATCACTAAAAACAGCCGTCACTCCCATTGCTAATAAATACTCAGCTTCTTTTTTATCATTTACGGTGTACGCTAAAACATCACAAGCATGCCGTCTTAATACTTCAATACGTTCTGGCCGCACTTGTTTTTTATCGATCACTAATGCCACGCACTGATTAGTTTCTAAAATGTTTAATAATTTTTTTGACCAGCTGGATGTGATATAGGCCAATGGAATTGCTGCAGACACCTTACGCATTGCCACCAAACAATGGCGGTTGGCACTAGACACTAATATATTTTTTAAACCACGCTGCCAATAACGCGCTACTTCAGCAGCAACTTGTTCAGCTAATAAGTATGCTTCTCGCCGACCTGTTGCTTTCATTTCTAAGTTAAGCTGCAATCCCAGCTGATTTGCACATTGCAACCATTCGGCAAGTGATGGTACGCGTTCACCACGAAAAGCAAGATCAAACCAACTACCTGCATCTAAGCTTGCAATAACGGCATACGGTGTTTGCGCCACCAAACCTTCTCCGTTGGTTGTGCGCTCCAAACGTTCATCATGAAAGACAATGGCCTCACCATACTTGGTTAGCATGACATCAAATTCAACCCACTTTGCGCCCAACTGTTTCGCTTTTTGCAAAGCGGCTAACGTGTTTTCAGGTGCATAAGTTGCGGCACCGCGGTGCGCAATTACATTCGCAAACTCGAGCTGGGTGACTGTCATTATTGATCCTTATTATTTTTTTTATCGATGTTTATGGCTAATTCCATTGCGATTTTTTTTGTGATTCTTTCCTCTTTATTTAGCAAAATCTACGCCACAAACTCATTTTGATTTTATGGGAACTCCTGCTAATATTGCATAGCAATTTACAACATTTCAATGTAAATCAAACACGTTGCTCAACATATAGACAGGGGAATCCATCAACAATGGATAGACGTTTTTTAAAACACGAGGCCATTATGCGCTACGCGCGCATCTTACGTTTCGGAGAAATTCACACCAAGATTGATCTAGACAGCGGCTTAAATGCCATTATCGCCATTCACAACACTAAACTCGGCCCAGCTATTGGCGGCACTCGCTGCTTTCGTTACACGTCCACCGGCCCTGCTCTCATTGATGCTCTACGACTTGCCTTTATGATGACCCTAAAAGCTGCCGCTAATGAATTACCACACGGCGGCGCCAAAGCTGTTTTAATTAAGCCTCGCATTATTAAAGATAGAGAAAAATATTTTCGTGCCTATGGTGACTTTGTGCATCAAATGAACGGTCGTTATATCACCGCCGTTGATGTCGGCACGACTGAGCGCGACATGGACATCATCGCTGAAAGGACACCTTATGTTTATGGTGCCAGTGGTATTCGCAATATTGAATCCGATCCATCACCACAAACAGCGCGTGGTGTTTTGCGTGGCATTGAAGCGGCGATTGAATCTAAATTAAATCGTGACTCTATTGATGGTTTGCATGTTGCTGTACAAGGTGCAGGTCACGTGGGTTATGAGCTTATCAAATCATTAGCGTCTGCCGGCGCCAAGCTAACCGTTTGTGATACCAATCAAGAAGCCTTGCAGCGTTGCGTCAATGAATTTGGTGCCACTGCGGTTAACTCGCAAGATATTTACGATGTTGCATGTGACATTTTCGCGCCCTGCGCCATGGGCGGTGTTTTAAATCTACAAAATATTAATCGACTAAAAACATCTATTATTGTCGGCTCCGCTAACAATCAATTAGCGCATGCCAAATACGGCGCCACTTTACACAAAAAAGGTATTTTATACGCACCAGATTTTATCAGTAACGCCGGCGGCTTGATTTGGGCGTCTTATGTTTATGACTATCAGGACACCGCATTGGCTTATCAAAAAATTGATGCGGTTAAACAACGTTTGCAAACCATCTTTGAACGCTCTGCCCGTGAAAACCAACCCACTCATATTATTGCCCAAAAGATCGCTGAAGAACGTCTTGCCGCGGGAACCAATGAAATCGCTAATGTGGCACACGCGGATTAATCGATGCTAGAGAATGCAAAAACCCGCAAAGTCGCCACTTTTATCGTCAAGTATTTACAGTACCTAGATTCCAATCATCAACTCATCCAAGCTTTGCCCGAATTTGCAACGGATGACAATTTATTAACACTGTATCGCAGCATGGCTCTAACGCGTGCGCTAGATAACAAGGCGATTAATCTGCAACGCACGGGGCAAATGGGCACATACCCTGCATCAATCGGCCAAGAAGCCGTCGGTGTCGGTGTGGGTAATGCGATGTATGCGGATGATGTTTTTTGTACATACTACCGTGATCAAGGTGTTTTGTTACAACGCGGTGTTGATGCATCTGAAATTTTATTGTACTGGGGCGGTGATGAGCGCGGTAGTGCATTTCAAAACGATAGTGAAGACCTGCCTGTTTGTGTACCGATTGCTGGGCAGTGTTTGCATGCCACCGGTGTCGCGTTTGCCATGCAATACCGTCAACAAGCGCGTGCTGTCGTGACCACTCTAGGTGAAGGTGGCACCTCGAAAGGCGATTTTTATGAAGCGATTAATTTAGCCGGCGCTTGGCGATTACCGCTTGTGTTTGTGGTGAATAATAATCAATGGGCGATTTCCGTACCACGTCATCAACAAACCGCCACACTAACCATTGCGCAAAAAGCCATTGCTGCTGGCTTTCAAGGTATTCAAGTTGATGGCAATGATGTGATTGCTGTGCGCGAGGCCACGCGTGCTGCCATTGATAAAGCCCGCCAAGGCGGTGGCCCCACTTTAATTGAAGCAATTACGTTTCGTTTATGTGATCACACCACTGCGGATGATGCATCACGCTATATGCCAGCAGAAGAACGCAAACATGCTTGGCAAATTGAGCCGATTGCACGTTTAGGTTATTACTTAGAAGCACAAGGTTTATGGTCGCGTGATCATGAAGCAAAACTGCAGCAAGAGCTGCAAGCCACTATCGACACTGCCGTAAAAAAATATTTAGCCACACCACCACAACAACCCGAAGCCTGCTTTGATTATTTATATGCTGAATTACCCGATGCGCTTCTCGATCAGCGTGATCAAATTGGAGAAGACAGATGAGTGCAATCACTTTAGTAGAAGCGGTTAACTTAGCATTGCATCATGAAATGGCGGCTGACCAAGACGTTGTGGTTTTTGGCGAAGACATTGCCACCAATGGCGGCGTGTTTCGTGCAACAGTTGGTTTACTCGATGCATTTGGACCTAAACGGGTTTTAGATACACCGTTGGCTGAAAGCATGATTGCTGGTATGGCAATTGGCATGGCAACTCAAGGGTTAAAACCGGTAGCTGAATTTCAGTTTATGGGTTTTATTTATCCGGCTATCGATCAAATCCTCAGCCACGCCGCCCGCATGCGTCATCGCACTCGCGGACGTCTGCATTGTCCGATTGTTTATCGTGCGCCTTATGGTGGCTTTATTCATGCGCCCGAACATCATTCTGAAAGCACCGAAGCGTTATTTGCGCATATTCCTGGTTTGCGCGTGGTGATTCCTTCATCACCGGCTCGAGCCTATGGTTTATTGCTCGCCGCTATTCGTAATCCTGATCCGGTGATCTTTTTAGAGCCAAAGCGAATTTATCGATTAGTAAAACAAAATGTTGCAGATGATGGTGCGGCATTGCCTCTTGATCAGTGTTTTATATTGCGCGAAGGTCAAGATGTCACTTTAATTACCTGGGGTGCATCGACGCATGAAACTTTAAAAGCTGCGGATGCGTTGGCTGAGCAAAGCATTAGTGCCGAGGTGATTGATGTTGCTACGATCAAACCTCTCGATATCAATACCATTTTAGATTCTGTAGAAAAAACCGGACGCTGTGTCATAGTGCATGAAGCTGCGCGCACCTGTGGTGTGGGTGCAGAAATTGCTGCACAAGTGGCGGAGTATGCCTTAGATGCATTATTGGCACCCATTCAACGAGTCACTGGTTTTGATACGGTGATGCCTTATTACAAAATGGAAAAATACTATTTACCGAGCATTAGACGCATTGTTCGTGCTGTGAATGATGTGATGGAGTATGCATGATTATTTTTAAGTTACCTGATTTAGGCGAAGGCTTACCCGATGCAATTATTCGCGAGTGGTATATCAAGCAAGGTGATGTCGTGAAAGTCGATCAACCGTTGGTGGCGATGGAAACGGCAAAAGCGCTGGTTGATGTGCCGGCTCCTTATGCAGGTACTATTGAAAAATTATTTGGTGAGGTTGGTGATACTATTGAAACAGGTAACCCACTGATTGGTTTTGAAGGTGAAGGTGCGGCAGAAACCAAGACGGACAGCGGCACTGTCGTAGGTGCCATTGAACAATCTGGAAAAATTATTCAAGAAACAGCGTTTGGTGTCAGCCGCCAATCAAGTCACTCAGGCACACAACGCATTAAAGCCACTCCAGCAGTACGCGCACTGGCTAAAAAATTAGGTGTCGATTTAACTACGCTAACACCGCAAGGTGCTCGCATCACCGCTGCTGAAGTGCGTCAAGCAGCTCATCAAAGCAATCCAAGTGATGCATCGCTCCCAGAAGATATGCAAGCATTAACGCCCGCGCGGCGTGCTATGGTCATGAGCATGAAAAAATCGCAACAAGAAGTTGTGCCGGTGACACTGGTTGATGATGCCGATATTCATGCATGGCCTGCAAAAACGGATACCACCCTACGCTTGCTGCGTGCGATTGCTGCTGCTTGTCAACAAGAACCGATGTTAAATGCAAGCTTTGATGGTCAGCATATGGCGTATCGATTAAATCAGGCGATTAATGTTGGTATTGCAGTGGATACGGAGCATGGACTTTATGTGCCGGTCTTAAAAGATATTGCCAAGCGTGATGATAATGATTTACGCGAGCAGATTAATCAATTCAAACAGCAAGCGCGCGATAAAAGTATTGCGCAAGCCGATTTGCATGGTGCGACGATTATGCTGTCTAACTTCGGTGCCATTGCGGGTCGCTACGCAAGCCCAATTATCGTCCCACCGATGGTAGCCATTATCGGCGTCGGTCGTTCTCGTGATGAGGTCGTTGCTATCGATAACAAACCCGCTATTCATAAAATGATGCCTTTATCCATCACTGTTGATCATCGTCTTATTACTGGCGGAGAAGCTGCACGTTTTTTAAAAACATTAATAACCACGTTAGCTGGCACAACTCAGTCTTGAATGCCAGCGGGCATCTGTCATTGAGCGACTCGTAGCTACTGTCATTGCGCGACTCGATCGCGCAATCTAGAAATTATTTTATGGATCCCGCGATTTCTCGCGGGATAACAAATGCTTCGCGGGATTGTGATAGATGCTACTTAGATAACTTAATCAATCGTCACTAAATTTTCACGGTACAATAATAAGGTTAATTGAACATCACTACCGATATTCAGTTTATCGAATAAACGATAACGATAGGTATTAATAGTTTTAGTACTTAAGTGTAAATCTGCTGCGACTTGATCAACGGTTTTACCTTGGCAAATCATTAAAGCAATTTCTAATTCTCGATCGCTTAAATCCTTTAGCAGTGATTGATCTTCTGTCATTCGATTGATGGCAAAACGCTCAGCCACTTGTGGACTTAATATACGCTGATCGCGCATTGTCTCATTAATCGCTTTAATTAATTCAGCCGCACTGATCGCTTTACTCACACAACCAGACACACCCATCTTTAGCAAACGCGCCAAAAAAATTTCTTGAATGATACTGGTTAAAATTAGAATTTTTTGTTGTGGTAAAATGCGTAATAATTTTCGTGAAACTTCTAAACCACTAATATCAGGTAGTTTAAAATCAAGCAGGATCAATTGTGGTTTTAGATTGCGCGCTTGCAAAAGCGCCTGCTTGCCTGTTGCAGCTTCGCCAATAATTTTAATATTCTTGACACCAGACAGTAATTCACGAATAGCTACACGAACTAGTTCATTGTCTTCGACCAGTAATATTGTTATCAAATTTTAACTCTCTAAATACTGAATGCTTCCCTACTTATTCATTAATCTGATTAGACCTAAAAATACTCCTTGTATTTTCACCTGTTGAGCTGGGTATGTTACCGGCATATGTTTCGGGTTAGAAGGTAGTAATGTAATCGTATTATCAAGATTTTTTTGCAATCGTTTTAATGTTGAATCGGAATCATTAATTAAAGCAACAACGATTTCCCCGTCTTTTGCCGTTTCACAACGTTCACAGATAATGTAATCACCTTGTTGGATATTATCGCCGCTCATTGAGTCCCCAATTACTTCCAAAACAAATCTATTTGGACCCAACATCAAATCTGTTAAATCTAAAACCTGAGAAGTTTGTAAGGGTTCTATTGGATTGCCTGCTGCAATTTTTCCAATGATCGGCAAATGAAAGTGGTTTTTGTCAGTAGCCTGCAAATGCTTTCTAGCTGTTTGCACCTCCATCGGCTCTCCTTTTGCTCTCCGTCAATGGCCGATAGTATAGAGATGCGTAGCAGCCTTTGCAAGCTCTCATAATGTGTTTTTTCCGAACATTCACACTAAAAATAAAAATAGTGTATGACTTATGCGGAGTTTGGATTAAATCGAATCATACCGAGATAAATACCTTCGATACGAACATCACGATTGGAAAAAGTTTGCGAGCATTCATGATTGGTTGGGTGAAATAACGTCAATGTTTCATCAGGATTTTGTTGTAAACGTTTAAGCGTTACTTTTTCACCATTTAACAACACTACCACTAAATCATTATTTGCAAATTGATCGCGTCGTTCACAAATTAAATAATCACCGTTACAAATTTTTTCAGCCACTAATGAATCATCATTCACCCGTAACACAAATCGATTAGCACCTAATAAAAGGTCAGACAAATCTAAACGCTCATCATGTTTTAATAATTCAATAGGAGCACCAGCAGCAATAGTGCCTAAAACTGGAATATGGTTGTAATAGAGTGAAGGATCTTCGACCAATTTAATATTGCGTTTTTTATGCGGAACAACTTTCAATAAACCTTTATTGACAAGTTCATGAATATAACGATGCACAACGCCCCGAGATTTAATACCAATACCTTCTGCAATTTCTTTTTCAGTAGGTGCAAGTCCACGTTGTAAAATAAAGCGACGAATAAACTGGTAGGTTTGTTGCAATTTAGGCGTTAACATCAATAAACCTCATTTCATTTTTTACCGATTTTTAGTATAAAGATCTCTAACAAAGCATGCAATATAGTTTCGCTGTATTATACACATTTATGTTATTTTTTTTTGTTTACTTTTGTTTTTGCTTTAGTTTTTGCTTTATTTTTCGGTTTCGGCAAGTTCTGAATCGGTCTTGACTTCAGTGCAACAAACTTTTTCGTCGCGACGCAATCAT